>JASEHX010000106.1 GCA_030018645.1 Candidatus Margulisiibacteriota bacterium
CGTAAATTGTCGGCCGCCCGTTCTTTTTTCCGTTTCCTGGCCCGGGAAAAACTAATTGACCAAAATCCGTTTGAAAATTTATTAACCCCCAAATTACCCCGAAAACTGCCTAACTTCCTGTACCCTGAAGAAATGAAAAGACTATTAGAGGCCCCGGATCTTAAAGATCCATTAGGCCAACGCGATCAGGCCATTTTAGAAGTAATCTATGGCACTGGTTTACGCGTAGCTGAAATTGTAAAATTAAATCTAAGTGATGTAGACTTTGACGAAGGCGAAATCCGCATTTTGGGAAAGGGATCCAAAGAAAGGATTGTTTTATTTGGTTCACAGGCCAAGCAAAGTATGCAAAATTATTTAAAAAGCTGTCGTCCGATCATCCTTGGCAGCCAAAAGAGCGCCGCTTTTTTCATCAACCGTCGCGGAATAAGGACTACGCCTCGCTTAATTGAGCGGCTCATCCTCCATTATGCCAAAAAGGCAGGTATTACTAAAAAAGTTACTCCCCACACCCTCCGCCACTCCTTTGCCACCCATCTTTTAGAAGGAGGAGCAGATTTAAGAATGGTACAGGAATTATTAGGCCATACTTCCCTTTCTACTACACAGGTTTATACGCACATCACCAAAGAGAGGTTAAAAGAAGTTTATGACGCCAGCCATCCTAGGGCATAGTTTGACAGCCCCCGTGCATAACCGCTATAATTGAATATGAAACTTGATCTTTCAGAGCTATTGCACGAGATGCAGAAAGGATAATATTATGCCGGTACCCAAAAAAAGACATTCCAATGCCAGACAAGGGTCGAGGAGGGCAAAGAACTACCAGCTTTCGGCTAAAGGTCTGGGAAAATGCCCCCAATGCGGCGCTTCCACCCTTCCCCACCAAGCCTGCCCGGCCTGCGGCACCTATCGCGGCAGACAAGTTATCAAGATTAAAACTAAAAAAGGCAAGAAAGAAAAGGGCAAAAAGTAAGTGATTAGGATCGCCGTCGACGCGATGGGGGGCGACAAAGCTCCGGCTGAAATTGTAAAGGGAGCCGTCCTTGCCAGCCAAGAATTAGCTATTGCCATTACGCTGGTTGGCGACCCGGCCAAAGTTGCCGCCGAATTAAAAAAATACAAAAATCAGGGCGATCTCTCCATTGTTCCCGCCTCTGAAACGATTGGAATGGATGAGTCGCCGGCTACCGCCGTCAAACAAAAAAAAGATGCGTCGATCAATGTTGCGGTTGCGCTAGTCAAGGACGGCAAAGCCGATGCTATTGTTTCCGCCGGCAATACCGGAGCGCTAATGGCCGCGTCCCTTTTTAAATTGGGGCGAATTGCCGGCGTTGAGCGGCCGGCTATTGCCGCCGAGTTCCCCCTTCCGGCTGGTAAAGTATTATTGCTCGACATGGGCGCCAATGTCGACTGCAAGCCCAAACACCTCCAGCAGTTTGCCGTCATGGGGCACCTTTTTGCCAAACATGTAATGCGCATTGAAAACCCGCGGGTGGGACTGCTTAACATTGGCGAAGAAAAAGAAAAAGGCAATGAATTGACCCGGGAAGCCTGGCCGCTCCTCAAAAACCTGCCCATCAACTTCATCGGCAATGTGGAATCCAAAGAAATCCTGCAAGGCAAAGCCGATGTTATCGTTTGCGACGGTTTTGTAGGGAACCTGATTTTAAAATTTGCCGAAAGTTTAGCCGGCGCCGTTTTCCAGCTCATGAAAAAAGAATTGGCCGGCGGGATACTAAACAAAATCGGCTTAGCTTTTCTCCTCCCTTCTTTAATGCGCTTAAAAAAGCAAATTACTTACGATGATTACGGCGGGGCCCCCTTGCTGGGCATCAATGGCATAGTTTTCAAGGCCCACGGCCGCGCCAACGCCACGGCTATCAAAAATGCCATCCGCGAAGCGGCCGAGATGGCGCAAGCCAACATGGTCAATAGCTTATCAAAGGTGGGAGAAATCGGGTGAGGGCTAAGATCATTGGCTCCGGATCGGTCACTCCGCCCAAAGTTGTCACCAACGATGATTTAGCCAAAACCATTGCTACTTCCGACGAATGGATCCGCACCCGCACCGGCATTGCCGAAAGAAGGGTTTCTGATGAAGCCACGGCAACTTCCGACTTAGCTATTATCGCCGCCCAAAAAGCGCTGATTTCGGCCAATATCAAAGCTGAAGATCTAGATTTAATTATTGTCGGAACAACCTCGCCTGACACCCTCTTCCCTTCGGTTGCCTGTACGGTCCAAGATAAAATTGGGGCAGCCAAAGCCGCGGCCTTTGATGCTTCGGCGGCTTGCGCCGGCTTTAATTATGCCTTGACCACTGCCTGCCAATATATTGAGAGCGGCATGTATAAAAATATTTTGGTCATTGGCGCCGATACTTTGACCAAATATGTGGATTGGAATGATCGTTCGGTTTGTATTCTTTTTGGCGACGGGGCCGGCGCGGTAGTTTTAACTGCTTCCAATGATGGTTCGGGAATACTGGCCCACTGGCTGAAGGCGGAAGGGCGGCTGGGACATTACCTGGTCATGCCCGGCGGGGGCTCCCGTGATCCCGCAGAGAAAAACGGCCGCTTTATCCATATGGACGGGAAAGAAGTTTTTAAATTTGCCGTCCGCGTACTGGAAGAATCCATTTATGCTGTCACTAAATTAGCTGATTTGACCGTTGCCGACATTGATTTGCTTATCCCCCACCAGGCCAACAGCCGCATTATTGACCATGTCACCAAGAAATTGGGGTTGCCAAAAGAAAAAGTTTATGTTAATTTACAAAAATACGGGAATACCTCCGCGGCTTCAATCCCCTTAGCGCTCGACGAAGCGCTGCAAGATAAACGCTTAAAAAGCGGGGATATCGTGGTCCTGTCCGGCTTTGGGGCGGGGTTAACCTGCGGAGCAAATTTAATGCGATGGTGAGGAGGAGTTTGTGATGGATTACTTGTTAAGTGAAGAAGAGCAAATGATAAGGGATTTGGTTAGGAAGGTGGCGCTGGAAAAGGTCCTGCCCAAGCGCGCCGAGTGGGACGAGACCGGTGAATTTCCCTGGGAAGCATTAACGGCCTTTGCCGCCGCCGATCTTTGCGGATTATATATTCCGGAAGAACTGGGCGGGATGGGGCAAAAAGTTTTCAATTTCTGCCTGGCAACCGAAGAAATCAGCCGCATTTGCGGCGGCGTGGGCGTAACCTTTGCCGCTTCCGCTCTTGGCTCCACCCCGATCCTGCTTTTTGGGACGGATGAACAAAAGAAAAAATACATGCCCGAAATCGCCGCCGGGAAAAAGTTAGCGGCCTTTGGTTTAACCGAAGCCAATGCCGGCTCCGACGCCGCGGGACTTGAAACTACCGCCAAAAAAGACGGCGATTATTACATCATTAACGGAACCAAACAATGGATTACCAACGGCGGTGAAGCCGATGTTTATTCGGTGATTGCTATTACTGACAAATCGAAAGGGCCGCGCGGCGCTTCGGCTTTCATTTTAGAAAAAGGGATGCCCGGGTTTACCTTCGGCAAAAAAGAAAACAAAATGGGGATCCGCTGTTCGGCCACCCGTGAATTGGTATTCCAAGATTGTAAAGTTCACAAGAGCCAGATCTTGGGCCGTGAAGGCATGGGCTTTATTGTGGCCATGAAGACGCTGGATTTAACTCGTCCTGGAATCGGCGCACAAGCCGTTGGTATCGCCCAAGGGGCACTGGATGAAGCCATTAAGTATGCCAAAGAAAGAGTCCAATTTGGCAAGCCGATCATTGCCCTGCAAGCTATCCAGCATATGCTGGCAGATATGTCCACGCAAGTGGAAGCTGCTCGCGCCTTAGTTTACGCCTGCGCCCGCATGATCGACGGCGGCGCCAAAGATTACACCCTCCCCGCTTCGCAAGCCAAGCTTTTCGCGTCCGACACCGCCATGAAAGTTACCATCGATGCCATCCAGATTTTAGGCGGCTACGGCTACATGAAAGAATATCCAGTGGAAAAAATGGCGCGCGATGCCAAGATCACCCAAATCTACGAGGGCACCAACCAGATTCAAAGAAATCAGATTGGGCTGGGGTTAATTAAAGAGTCCGTGAAGAAGTAGCAAAAGGCCCTTTGGTGCCTGTCAAGGCAAAGTGAAAATGTCCGGTTCTTAGCAAGATGAAAATGTCCGGATT
>JASEHX010000107.1 GCA_030018645.1 Candidatus Margulisiibacteriota bacterium
GCCAACTCCCCGCGGGTAATAACCGCCTCCAACTTGAATTCGCTGTCTGGTTTTACTTCAACCACTCCCATGGTTACCAGGACCTCTAGTTTCTGCTTCTTTTCTTCAACTTTTTTCTTTTCTTTTTCCAGCTTTTTCTTTTCGGCGCCTTCCGCCGTGGCGATCTTCGCTTCAATAATCTTTTCTTCGGCAATAATTACCTTGGCCTTGCGCAGGATCTTGTAGCGGTAGGTTTTTTTAACCCCGCTGTAATCCGCATCAACAATGATCAAATTTTTACCGGCGTGCAAGGGGAGCTGGTAATGGAAATCGCCGCTGGGGGAAATATAAATCGGCGTGGAATTTATCTTGACCGCCACTCCGGGCTTTGTTTTCCCTTTAACGCTTAACGATTCATCATAAGTTACCGAATTGTCCACCAAGGAAAGCTCGTCAAGCAGTTGTCCTTTGGCCGCCCAGGGAGGCAGGTTCCTTTTGATGAAATCCCATTCACGCGGGAAATAACAAAAGGATAAATAAAATTTGCGGACGGCAGTTAGTTCTTCAAAAGCTGAAGCCAGGTCAACCCCAAACTTGCCGAAACGGCCGCCGGCGCCTAAACATAACCCGGCCGGCTCCAGCCCAGCCCTTAAGAAAAGGCCGCTGCCGATGGAATATTCGCCGCCCATCCTTAGCAATGTACCGGCTCGCCGCAGCTCAATATCTGAAGTCAATAATAAGCCGCGGTCTTCAATATAAACAGGGGCTCTAATGTCTCCGATTACGTTGGCGGCAATACCGATTTTAGTACAAATTTGATCTCTTTCTGACCCGCTTGGCCATTTTGCCAGCTGTGATTGGAGGACATTTATGGCATTAGCCCCTATGTTTAACCAATCATTTGCCTGCCATATCAACCCAATATCCGCATCCGTGCCGGAAATTGATTCAAAGACTGCTCCTTCCTGGTATGTCTGCCGCTGCAGCGATTTGAGGTTTATGCCTAATCCCAGTGTGGAAGTAATTTTTGCCCCATAGGCCAGCATAAACATTTCCCCGGCGGTTGAAGCCGTATTGCCTGAAGAAACCGTAAAATTATTGACCCTATCCGATACTAATCCCAATCCTAAACTGGAAAAGTTATTAAGGGAATAAATATAGGAAGCGGAAATCTGGCTGCCGTTTTGGTCAGCTGTCGCCATAAAACCGTCGGCCAACGGCATCCCTGCTGGGTTATAAAAAACCGTATTGGGATTGTCCGCCACCGCCACAAATGCCCCGCCCATGGCCAATGGCCGCGCTCCAAAATCGGTCCGCAAGAAAGTGTATGAAATATCAGAAAAGGCGGCATGAGCGGGGGCAATAAATCCAAACATCAAAATCCAAAATCCCAACAACACAGCCCTCACCCCGCTCATGACAAGACTATTCCCCCTCTCCCAATGGGAGAGGGGGGCATCCTTAGAGTAAGCAGGTGAGGGTTGCATTACTTCACCACCCAAAGACTGGCGGTTTTTTTTCCTTCCAAACCAAGCGTATCAATAGCCGTAACTGTAATTACTTTTTCCCCGTCGGCCGGGGTGGTAAGGTTAATATTTAAAGAATAAGTGTTGTCTTTGGCTTTTTCGTCGCCATACGACCCGTCGTCATACATTTCCACATCGGCATCCCCCCCAAGACTGGAAAGATCAACAACTACTTTGGAGATAGGATAAAACCCCTGACGAGAAGCTATGCTGGCGCGCAGTTTAATCACTTGCGCCGTATTTATCAAAACACTTGGCGGAGAAATAGCCAATTTGGCAATCATAGGAGCAACATCAACTTTTGCTAATACCTTATCATCAAAACCTTTATCGAAATTCAGCAAATACGCCACTTTTTCCTGCGCTTTTCTGAAACGAGACAAAAGCATAGCCGCCTCCGCCCGGGTAAGATAACGGTTGGGATCAAATACCGGCGCTTTTTTAGAAATGCCTATTAATAAGCCCTCTTTTTTTGCCGTATTGACTGCTTTCTGAAAACTTTTTCCGGCCGGGACATCTTTGAAAAGGGTGCCGGAAAGCTCGTTAATAATGCTGACTCCTTCGGCTTTTAGGGCGATTTCAGCCACTTCAGAACGCATTAGAGGTTCGTCAATGCCAAACACGCCTTCCGAAATTGCTGTCATGTGACCCTTTTTTACAACGGCTGAAATATAAGGCGCGCGCCAATGTTCTTTGGGTACATCGGCAAAAGGATCGCTGGTTAACTCGGGCAGTTTGATATCGTTAACCCTGGCTAACCAAGTGGCAAATTCACCCCTGGTAATGGGGTAATCGGGATAAAAATTATCATCCGGATATCCTTCGATCAGGTTTTGCGCCGCTAAATTTTGTACTGCTTCTTTTGCCCAAACCTTATCGTTATCGGGGTAAAATACTTTTTTTATGATGCGAATTTTTTGGTTTTTTTTAGCTCCGCCTGCATCAACCGCTTCAACCAGAATCAAATTTTTGCCGTTTTTAATGACGGCATCACCGGAAAAAACGCCGCTGCTGCCGGGTTTGATGGATTTACCATTTATTATAAGCGATTTTGCCCCGATAACTTTGCCTTTGATCGGAACGAAATTATCAAAGACAACCGCCCTGTCCTTAGGTGATTTTATCTCTATCTGGGGAAATGCATTAGCTTCGTAAAAGACCAGAAAAACACAAGACAAACAAATCAATGCCCGCCGCAGATGCTTGCACCGTATCATGATTAGAGATACTTTAGCATAACTATTTATCTCCCGCAACTTAATGCATGTTATAATTTAAAATATGTATATTGATACCCACGCTCACTTAAATTTTCCAGAATTTAAAGCTGATCTTGACGAAACCATTATGTGCGCCCAAGCGGCTAAGGTTTGCGCTATTGTTAATATTGCGCTGGATGAAGAAGCGATCAAGTTTGGCCAAGCCCTGCAAAGACGCTATCCGCACTATATCTTTAACGCAGCCGGCATCCATCCGCACGAGGCTTCCCGCTGGAACAGCTCGGTTGAAGCCAGCATTAAAGAGCTTGCCCTGGAAAAACAAATTATTGCCATTGGAGAAATGGGCTTGGATTATTTCTACAAATTAGCCCCGGTTGAAATCCAGCAAAACACTTTCCGCCGGCAGCTGCAACTGGCCCAAGCGGTAGATTTACCAGCCGTCATCCATTGCCGGGATGCAAGCCAAGACACCATCCAAATCTTGCATGAGGAAAATCGCGGCTATCTAAAAGGAGTACTGCATTGTTTTAATGGTGATATGGAATTAGCCCAGGCAGCATTGAAATTGGGATTGCTAATTTCGTTTACCGGCAACATTACTTTCCCTAAAGCGGAAAAAATCCGGCAAGCGGCCAGGGAAATCCCTCTGGAAAGCATAATGCTGGAAACCGACTGCCCATTTTTAGCCCCGCAAGATTTTCGCGGCAAACGGAATGAGCCGGCCTTTGTCGTCAAAGTAGCCGAAAAGATAGCGGAGGTTAAGGGAATAAGCGTTGAAGAAATTGCAGAAGCCACAACCGCGAATGCGCGAACGATGTTCGGTTTGCGCTAGCTTCTTATTTTTGATAAAATAGTTGCTCCTTCATTTGTCATTTGAAATTGGTCATTTGACATTACCGCGCAAGCGGTCGTGGGCTCATAGCTCAGATGGTTAGAGCGTACGCCTGATAAGCGTAAGGTCGGTGGTTCGACTCCACCTGGGCCCACCACTCCTTCGGAGAAGCACCAAATATCAAGCTACAAAATCCAAATAATATTTAAATTTCAATAACCAAATGCTCGGGGCAGGCCTGGAGCAGTTGCCAGAAAATTATTATTTCAATTTGCAGGTTCAGCTAATAACTCCTGAATCTTACTTAACAATAAATCGGGCTTAAAAGGCTTTACAATGGGCTTATCTATGCAGTGTAGTATATCCCCCAACAATCACTGCCGCCCCAGTAAGCACTTTGTACCAATTATCCTCCCACCAATCCGGTTTTTGGCTAACTTCGACGGAAACAATGTCTCCATTTTTTCTTCCCTTTAATCCCTTTTTGATTTCTTGCATCTTACTGCCCGCCATTTTTCTTTAACAGCTTTTTTACTTCCCGGTCAAAATCAGAAACATATTCTTTATCCTGCTCCTGCCTGT
>JASEHX010000013.1 GCA_030018645.1 Candidatus Margulisiibacteriota bacterium
TCTCGTCGCACTTTCTGCAGATGCGCAAAGTTTTTTCTTCCAATACTTTCCTTTTTACACGGGTTGGTTCACTGCACTTTGGGCAGACCAACATCACCTTGCCGGCTAAAATAGGCATGGGCTTTTCAATGATCCCGCCTTGGAACTGGCGGCTGGGCCGCATATGCCGTTTAACTACATTGACCCTTTCCACAATTACCGATCCTTCGCTGGGAAAAGCTTCCAGTATTTTCCCTTTTTTGCCTTTATCCTTCCCAGAGATAACAATTACATTGTCGCCTTTTTTGATTTTCACGTTAAACAACCTCGGGTGCCAGTGAGATGATTTTCATAAAATCTTTTTCGCGCAATTCTCGCGCCACTGGACCAAAGACACGAGTGCCCCGCGGATTTTTATCCGGTGATATGATAACCGCCGCATTATCATCAAACTGCACATAAGAGCCGTCGGCCCTCCGCAGGGGTTTGACCAATCTGACAATTACAGCTTTCACTACTTCGCTCTTTTTAACCGTCATATTGGGGAGGGCTTTTTTTACCACCGCCACAATGATGTCGCCAATCCCGGCATAGCGCCGGTTGGAACTGCCCATAACATGAATGCATTGGATCAGTTGGGCGCCGGAATTATCGGCCACTTGCAGCATAGAACGCAGTTGGATCACTGATTTTCTCCTCCTTCAACCGCTTTTTCCGCTTCTTTTGCTTTTACTACCCGGTGCTTGGGCAAATCTTTAGCCCTTACCGTCCCTTGACCAATGATGCGGACCACTCGCCAGCGTTTATCCCGCGCTAGGGGGCGGGTTTCCATAATTTCCACTAAATTGCCAACCGCACATTTATTTTCGGCATCATGGGCTTTAAAGCGCTGATATGACCGCATAGTTTTGCCAAAAAATGGATGTGAAAACACTTGTTCAATTTCGACCACCACCGTCTTTTGCATTTTATTGCTGACCACCACGCCGGTTTTGGTTTTCCGATTTTTCCTATCCAATTTATTTTACCCCTTTCGCTTTCAGCGCCGTTTTGACCCTAGCAATGTCCCTTCTTAATTCCCGCAGTTTTAACGGGTTCTTAAGCTGTTGGTTGACGCGGGCAATCCTAGCTGACAATAACTCACGGTTCAGTGCGCCTGCCTTTTTATTTAATTCATCTGCGCTCAACTCTTTTAACTCGTTTAATTCCTTCGGTTTCATGCTTTCTCCACAAAGCGGGTAGCCACCGGCAATTTAAAGCTGGCCAAGCGCAAAGCTTCTTTGGCTTCTTCTAGTGCAATACCAGCCACTTCGAAAATAATTTTACCGCGGCGTACGGGAATAACATATCCCAATGGGGCTCCCTTGCCCCCGCCCATCCTGGTCTCCGCCGCCCTTCCAGTAATAATTTTATCGGCAAAAACCCGCAGCCAAACCCTTCCGCCCCTTTTGAAATGATGGGTCAGCGCTTTACGAGCTGACTCAATCTGGTTGGTGGTCAAATGGCCGCAATCTAAACACTGTAAACCGTATTCTCCAAAATACAAAGCGGCTCCCCGGCTAGCCATGCCGCGCACCCGCCGGCGCTGGTGTTTTCTAAATTTGGTCCGGGCCGGAAATAATGCTCCCATTAGACGGTTGTCTCCCCTTTAGCGCTTAATTCTTCCTTGGCGGCGATCACAACCGAGTTGTCGGATGCTTTTACCTGGCTTACAGCCCCTCCTTTATCCTTTAACACTTCACCTTTGTAAACCCACACTTTTACGCCAATTTTCCCATACAATGTGTTGGCTTCGGCAAAGCCGTAGTCAATCTTAGCCCTTAAAGTTTGCAGCGGCACGCGGCCGGCGCGGTATTTCTCACAGCGCGCAATTTCGGCTCCCCCCAGACGTCCGCCGCACATAATCTTTACTCCCTTACCCCCCGAGCGCAGTACTTTGGCCATTGCCTGTTTCATGGCGCGGCGGTAGGCAATACGCCTTTCTAATTGCGAAGCAATATTTTCGGCCACTAATACAGCACAGGCCTCAGGATCTTTTTCTTCGTGGATGTTAAGCTGGATCTGCTTGCCGCTCCTTTTCTGCAGTTCTTCACGGATAGCGGCCACTTCTTTCCCGCCCTTCCCGATAATGAGCCCGGGCCGTGAAGTATACAGGTCTATTTCAATTTGGCTGGCTTTCCGGCCGATCATAATGCGGGAAATGCCGGCTTTGTATAAATGTTCCTTTAAATACTTCCGCAAGGCGACATCTTCGGCCAAAAACTTGCCGTAATCGGAATCATTGGCATACCAAAAGCTGTCCCAATTTTCAATAATGCCGACCCGCAGTCCCTTCGGATGTACTTTTTGGCCCATTAAACTTCCTCCTTGGCCCCAACCCAAACGGTTAAATGGCTAGTTCTTTTTTTGATCGGAAATCCCCGCCCCCGCGCCCGCGGCTGCATCCTTTTCATGGTGAACCCTTGGGTTACAAAGGCTTGTTTGATCAATAAATGATCAACTGCCATCTTATAGTTGTTTTTCGCATTGGCAATAGCTGATTTGATAACTTTTTCTAATATTCTCGCCCCTTTTTGCGGCATGAAACGCAATAAATTAAGCGCATCGCCGGTTTTTTTGCCGCGCACCAGCTTTGCCAACAGCGCTAACTTGCGCGGACCAATTCTTATAGAAATTGCTTTTGATTTTACCTGTGTCATGTCAATGTTGCCGCCTTCTCCGTCGGAGCGCTATGCCCTCTAAACGTCCGGGTATGGGCAAATTCGCCCAGTTTGTGTCCCACCATATTTTCAGTAATATAAACGGGAATATGCTTCCTCCCATTGTGAACTGCAATCGTAAATCCAATAAAATCGGGGATAACCGTACAGCTTCGCGCCCAGGTTTTTATGAGCTTCTTGTCCCCGCTGGCTTGCATTTTTTGGATCTTCTTTAACAAATTCTCATCAACAAACGGTCCTTTATTCAGGGATCTTCCCATTCTTTACTTCCTCCTGCTGATAATTAGCTCGTCGCTATGCTGCCTGGGTCGGCGTGTCTTCTTGCCTAAGGTTGGTTTGCCCCACGGCGTCACCGGCTGGATGCGTCCAATTCCCGCTCGCCCTTCTCCCCCCCCATGAGGATGGTCGCAAGGGTTCATGGCGGCGCCGCGCACTTTGGGCCGCCAGCCGCGGTGAAACTTTCTTCCCGCTTTGCCCAACCGGACATTTTTAGCATCCAAATTGCCGATTTGGCCAACTGTCGCCCGGCAAGTGATGTGTACTTTTCGCATTTCACCGGAAGGCATTTTAAGGATGGCATAATTCCCTTCTTTGCCGACCAGCATGATAGAAGCACCAGCCGAGCGGGCCATTTTCCCGCCCTCGCCAGGAACCAGCTCTACATTGTGCACCACCGTTCCAATGGGAATTGCGGAAAGCAGCAGGGCATTCCCAACTTTGATATCGGCATTTTCGCCGGACATTAAGCTGTCGCCGACATTTAAGTTGAGCGGGGCTAAAATATAGCGCTTTTCCCCGTCGCTGTACGCCAAAAGGGCAATGCGCGCGTTGCGGTTGGGATCAAATTCAATGCCGACTACATTAGCGGCAATATTATCTTTATTGCGCTTGAAATCGACAACGCGGTACATTTGTTTGTTGCCGCCGCCGCGATGGCGCGCCGTAATCCTACCCCTCCAATCGCGTCCGGCTTTCTTATACTGGGGCAATAATAATGATTTTTCAGGCGCAAATTTAGTTACGTCCGCAAAATCGTCGTTTATCTGGAACCTTTGTCCCGGCGTTAACGGCCGTCTGGCTTTGACTCCCATTATACCTCGAGCTCCTCTATTTTTTGTCCGGCAGACAATGTAACATAGGCCTTTTTCCAATTGGAGGTGCGTCCCACCGTTGTTCCCCGCACTCTCTTTTTCGCCCGGACTTTGCTGGTGTTAACGCTCTCAACCTTTACCTTAAACAAGGCGCGGACTGCGCCGGCGATATCAATTTTAGTGGCAGCGGCATGCACTCTAAACACATAGCGCGAAGCCGCCCTTGATCCAACTGCTTTTTCGGTCACCACCGGCTCAATAATGATTTGTTCAGGCTGCATAATCAGCAAACTCCTCAATTTTAGGGATCTCGCTTTTAGCGGCAATCACAAAGTCCGCCTGCAGTAAATTATAGACATTCAAGTCATTTACCGCCGCAATTTCAACACCGTCAATATTTCGCGCCGACCGTGCAAAAATTTCATCTTTTTTTCCAACAATACATAACACTTTTCCTGACACCCCTATGCCTTTTAAAAAGGCCGCGGCTTGTTTGGTTTTCGCCGAGCTAATCTTATAGGCCTCAACTACCTTAAAAGCATTTTCTTTAACTTTATCAGAGAGCACAACCATTAGGGCCGCTTTGCGCACTTTGATCGGCAGAGCATAACCATAATCCCTGGGTTTGGGCCCAAAGACCACGCCGCCTTTTCTCCATAGCGGCGAGCGGATACTGCCGGCGCGGGCGCGGCCGGTTCCTTTTTGCTGCCAGGGCTTTTTGCCGCCGCCTCTAACTTCAGCCCGGGTTTTAGAGCCGTGCGTCCCGGCGCGGCGGCTGGCAAGAAACCAGCGCAGGGTTTCTTGAACCACCGGTTGGTTCATTTTGCGGCCAAAGACGGCATCGGAAGCTTCTACTTGCCCGCTGTTTT
This sequence comes from Candidatus Margulisiibacteriota bacterium, assembly GCA_030018645.1. GTDB lineage: Bacteria > Margulisbacteria > WOR-1 > O2-12-FULL-45-9 > O2-12-FULL-45-9 > JASEHX01. Next base: position 4,660 of record JASEHX010000013.1, read on the forward strand.
TCCCTTCTTCATTAAATACCAGCATCTGTACCATGTCTTATCCTTTTAAAATAGCAATCAAATTACCTTTCTTACCCGGAACCGCTCCGTGCAGGAGAAGCAGGTTCTTTTCTTTATTAACCTCAACTACTTTTATATTTTTTACCGTAACTTTTTCATTGCCCATGCGACCAGCCATTGCCCGTCCCTTGTATACCCGTCCAGGAGTTGTTCCCGAACCAATTGATCCGGGAATGCGGTGTGACTTTGAACCGTGGCTCATCGCACTGCGATGGTGATGGTGGCGCTTAATGGTGCCCTGAAAGCCCTTGCCGATCGAAACCCCGGAAACTATTATTTTATCACCTGCCGCAAACAAATCAACCCTAATTTGCTGTCCGACCTCAAATGGCGCTGGATCTTTGACCTTAAACTCGCGTAAATAGCGGGCATTTGTTTCCTTAAGATGCCCTTTTTGCGGCTTGTTTATTTTTTTTGACTTTCCATAACCAACCTGAACCGCATTATAGCCGTCTTTTGCTTGGGTTTTTACCTGCGTAACGGTGCAAGGCCCAACTTCCAACACCGTCACGGGAACAACATTGCCGGCCGGGTCAAAGACTTGCGTCATCCCAACTTTTTTCCCCAGCAACCCGCTTATCGGCGCGGTTTCCTTTTCTTCTGCCATTTTTCCTGTCTCCTTACTTCATCTTAATCTCGATATCCACTCCCGACGGCAAATCGAGCTGCATTAAAGCATCTACGGTTTGCGGCGGCGGATCTAAGATATCGATCATGCGCTTATGCGTGCGCAGTTCAAAATGCTCGCGTGATTTCTTGTCAACATGCGGTGAGCGTAAAACACAGTACACTTGCTTGTCGGTCGGCAAAGGAATGGGCCCGGAAACGTATGCGCCGGCACGCTTTGCAGTGTCAACAATTTTTGCCGCCGACGTATCTAAAACCCTATGATCGTAGCTTTTTAATTTAATCCGGATCCTTTGTTTGCTGTGTTTTACCATTATTTTTCTGTCCCCTTGCTTTGTGAAATTATTTCTTCGGAAATATTTTTGGGTGTTTCATTGTATTCGCAAAATTCCATTGAATAGGTGCCGCGCCCCTGGGACAGCGAGCGCACCGCCGTAGCATAGCCAAACATAGTGGCCAGCGGGACTTTGGCTTTTATGGTTTGCACATTTTTGTGCGATTCCATGCCTTCAATCCGGCCGCGCCGGCTGTTCAGGTCGCCGATAACTTCTCCCATGTATTGGTCGGGCACTACTACCTCCACTTTCATGACGGGTTCCAGCAGTACCGGCTTGCTGCGCATGACGGCCTCTTTGAAGGCCATTGAACCGGCAATCTTAAAGGCGATTTCGGAAGAATCAACTTCATGAAAAGATCCGTCAAACAAGGTAACTTTTAAATCAATTACCGGGAAATTGGCCAAGACGCCGGTAGCGGTAGCTTCTTTTACGCCGTTTTCCACTGCCGGAATGTATTCACGCGGGATTGCCCCGCCGACAATGTCATTTTCAAACTCAAAGCCCTTACCGGCCGCCAGCGGCTCAACCTTTAACCAAACATGGCCGTATTGCCCGCGTCCGCCGGTTTGGCGGATAAATTTACCTTCGGCTTCGGCCATGCTGCGCACGGTTTCGCGATAGGCCACCTGCGGTTTGCCGACATTGGCTTCCACTTTGAATTCGCGCAAAAGACGGTCAACAATAATTTCCAGGTGCAGTTCTCCCATACCGGAAATAATGGTTTGGCCGGTTTCGGGATCGCCTTTGATCTTAAAGGTGGGATCTTCTTCTGCCAATTTGGAAAGCGCAATGCCCAACTTCTCTTGGTCAGCCTTGGTCTTGGGTTCAATGGCCACGAAAATGACCGGTTCGGGAAATTGGATTGATTCTAAAATAATCGGCTTTGCCGCGTCGCACAATGTATCACCGGTAGTGGTTGATTTTAATCCAACTACCGCCGCAATGTCGCCGGCGTGGACTTCGCTGATCTCCTCGCGCTTGTTGGCATGCATCTGCAAAATGCGCCCAATCCGTTCTTTCCGGTCTTTGACCGAATTGACGGCGTAAGACCCGGCTGAAAGCACGCCGGAATAAGCCCGGATATAGGTCAGCCGGCCGACAAAAGGATCAGACATGATTTTAAAGGCCAGCGCGGAAAACGGCTGATTATCATCCGCTGTGCGGTTGTCTTCTGCTCCGGTTTTTGGATTGATTCCTTTAACCGCGGGTTTGTCCAGGGGCGACGGCAAATAATCAATCACCGCATCCAGCAGCGCCTGCACGCCTTTATTCTTAAATGACGATCCGCAAGTGACCGGGATAATTTTGGCTTCAATGGTTGCCTTCCTAAGCCCGGCCATAACTTCCTCTTTTGAGAGCGAATGGTTCGCTAGATATTTTTCTAATAAGGCATCGTCGGCTTCAGCCGCAACCTCAACCAGTTTTTCGTGCCAAGTCTTGGCTTGTTCCATTAATTCAGCTGGAATAGGTTTCCTTTCAAATTTCATTCCTAATTCGTCAGTATAATAAATAGCATCCATTTGGACCAAATCAACAACGCCGGCAAAATTTTCTTCCGTCCCGATTGGAATTTGCAAGGGGACTGGGTTTGCCAACAACCTTTCCTCAATATGAGATACTACCCGGAAAAAGTCTGCCCCTACCCGATCCATTTTATTGACAAAGGCAATTCGCGGGACCCCATATTTTGTAGCTTGCCGCCAAACCGTCTCGGACTGCGGCTGTACCCCGCCCACCGCGCAAAATATTACCACCACCCCATCCAACACCCGCAGTGAGCGTTCAACCTCTACCGTAAAATCCACGTGGCCGGGAGTATCGATAATATTGATGCGATGATCGCGCCAAAAAGTGGTGGTGGCCGCCGAAGTAATGGTAATGCCCCTTTCCTGCTCCTGAACCATCCAATCCATGGTGGCTGTTCCTTCGTGTACTTCTCCCAAGCGGTGCAATCGCCCGCTGTAAAACAGCACCCGTTCCGTAGTCGTGGTTTTGCCGGCGTCAATGTGCGCCGCAAAACCCATATTGCGATATTTATCCATCGTATATTCTCGGGCCATTTTTTATATTACCACCTAAAGTGCGCGAAGGCCTTGTTGGCTTCGGCTGTTTTATGTAAATCTTCTTTTTTCTTCATCGCCCCGCCTGTCCCGCCGCAGGCATCTATAATTTCCGCTGACAAATTTTCAATCATCGAATGCCCTTTGCGCTCTCTTGCCGCCTCGCGCAGCCATTGCATTCCGATAGCTTGGCCGCGCGCCCTGGTAACTTCCAACGGCACTTGATAGGTTGCGCCGCCTACCCTTCGCGCTTTCACTTCTAATAGCGGGGTTACATTGTCCAACGCTTTCACAAAAACTTCTAACGGGTCCTTATTTAATTTTTGCCCGACAATTTCAAGGGCGGAATAAATTATTTTTTCGGCTTTGCTCTTTTTGCCGTCATACATGATTTTGTTGACAAATTTATGCAAAGTAACACTGCCAAATATCGGGTCATCTTCTATTTTCCTTTTTGGGACATTCCCTCGTCTAGGCACCGGCGGCTCCTCCTTTTCCTTTTCCAACTTTCGCACCGTACTTTGAACGGCCTTGCTGGCGGTTTTCAACCCCCAGGGTATCTAAGGTTCCTCTCACAATATGATAGCGGACACCCGGCAGATCTTTAACCCTTCCGCCGCGCACCAAAACTACCGAGTGTTCCTGCAAATTATGCCCGACCCCTGGTATGTAGGCAGAAACTTCGATCCCGGACGTAAGCCGCACCCTGGCAACTTTTCTTAAGGCCGAATTGGGTTTTTTCGGCGTAGTTGTATAAACCCGCAAACAAACGCCGCGGCGCAAGGGACAGCCTTTCAAGGCGGGAGCTTTACTCTTGCTCTTTTTCGTCACTCTGCCTTTTTTTATCAATTGATTAATGGTCGGCATTTTTTCTACTCCTCTTTGGCTTGCGCAGCCACTTCAAGCTGCCCCATAATCCCGCTGGTGGGAACAAGTTCGATATAGCGATAATCAGCAAATCCGGTTCCTGCCGGGATGAGCTTGCCGATAATGACATTTTCTTTTAATCCGTACATTTCGTCGGTTTTTCCGCTGACTGCCGCATCGGCTAAAATGCGGGCGGTTTCCTGGAAGGACGCCGCCGAGATAAAACTTTCGGTGGCTAGTGATGCCTTGGTAATTCCCAGCAATACCTCTGTGGCAGTGGCTTTTTCTCCTTTGCTTTTCTCGTTTTCTTTTTCTAAGGTTGATTTTTCAATCAGCTCACCCGGCAGCATAATGGTGTCTCCCGGCAACACAACCCTTACTTTTTTGGTCATTTGCCGCACAATGATCTCAATGTGCTTGTCCGAAATCGTCACGCCCTGGCCGCGGTAGATCTTTTGAATTTCGTCAACTAGGAATGCCTGCACTGCATTGACTCCTAGTATGCGCATGACATCATGCGGGTTCACCGTGCCGTCGGTTAATTGCGTCCCCGTCATAACCTTATCGTTGGTCGCGGCCCGCAAGCGGACATCGTAGGGCACCTGGTATTCTTTCTTTTCCTTGGCGCCGATAACCGTGACCAAGCGGACGCCTTCACTTTCTTTAATGGAAACAGTGCCGTCTATTTCGGAAAGGACGGCTGGGTCTTTGGGCCGGCGGCCTTCAAAAAGTTCTTCTACTTTGGGCAAACCTTGGATGATATCGCGCGTTTTGCTGGGATCGCGGCGGATGGCTTCAACTCTGGCCAGCATGTCATAGCTTTCGACCGTTTCACCGTCTTCTGCATAAAGCAATGAACCAGCGATAATAGAATAAATTTCGCCCGGGGCAACTTCGATGGAGGTCTTTTTGGCATCAATGACCACGCCGGCTGTTTTACAGACCACGCCGGCGGCTATTTCGTCGCCGGGTTTTATCTTGTCGCCGGTTTTTACATAGTGCTGGGCATTACCGGTGATAGCGTAATCTTTGGTAACTTTGGGATTGTAAACAAAAATTTCCCCATCGCGTTTTGCTACCGGTTCTTTCCTTTTGCGGGAAACCTCAAGATCAAGATACATTAATTTGCCAGGGGAGCTGACTACAACATATTCGTAAGTTGGATCGTAGCCGGCAATTACTTCGCCGGCGGCAACTTTTTGCCCGTCCTTAATCTGTAATATGGATCCGACTGGAAGTGAATATTCTTCCTTGCGATCTTTAACTTTGACATACAAAATGCAGCTGCGGGTAATGACTTTTCGCTTTTCGCCGATTTCATCAACTAAATCTTTTATTTCGATGCCGTCGGGAAAAATAACCGTCCCGCCGTGTTTTGACTTGATGGATACTTTGGCGCCTTTATGCAAAGCGACGCCGCCGATATGGAAGGTGCGCATAGTCAACTGGGTGCCCGGCTCGCCGATGGACTGGGCAGCAATGATGCCGACTGCTTCGCCAATGCTGATGGGCTTCAAAGTGGAAAGGTCCATGCCGTAGCATTTTTGGCACAGGCCGCGTTTTGCCTTGCAGGTCAAAACCGAGCGGACCAGCACCCTTTCAACTCCAGCATCGTATATTGCGCGTGCCTTCACGTCATCAATAAACTCGCCGGCTTTGGCAATAGTATCGCCGGAAATAGGATCTACGACGCTTTTCAGCGGGATGCGCCAAATCAAACGCTGCCAAAGCGGGATTACCTCATCATATCCTTCGCGGATATTGGCCAGTTCGATCCCCTCCCTGCTTTCGCAGTCTTCTTCCGAAATCAATACATCCTGGGCAACATCAACCAAGCGCCGGGTTAAATAACCGGAATCGGCAGTGCGCAAAGCAGTGTCAACCAAACCTTTGCGGGCGCCGTAGGACGAAATAAAATATTCTGTTACTGTTAACCCTTCCTTAAAGTTGGTCTTAATTGGAATATCAATAATGTTGCCGGAAGGATCGGCCATCAAGCCGCGGATGCCGGAAAGCTGGCGGACCTGCTGGACGTTGCCGCGCGCGCCGGAGAAAGCCATCATAAAGACCGAATTTAATTTGTCTAAGCCCTCCAGCATGGCATTGGTGACATCCTCGGTAACCGCACTCCAGATATCCAGCGAGCGGATAAATTTTTCTTTATGGGAAATACTGCCGGCGCGGTAAAGGCGCTCTAATTCGGCAACTTCATTGGTGGCTTTTTCCACAATTTTCTTTTTGGCCGGCGGGACAACCAAATCATTGATGGCAATGGAAACGCCGGCCAACGTGGCATATTTGAAGCCTAACCTTTTAATTTCATCGGCGATTTCAGAAGAGGTTGCTCCGCCGAATTTCAAGTAACATTCGGTAATTAGTTTTTCCAAGCCCTTTTTATCGACAACCTGATTAATGTATTGATATTCTTCTTCTATTCCATGGCGCCGTAAAACACGATTAAGCGTATAGTTAAATTTGATACGCCCAACTGTCGTGTCGATAATTGCGCCCTGCCGGCGCAGTTTAATTGGCGCGTGCAAATGCACCGCTTCCAAATCATTGGCCAGCATAGCTTCCCAGTCATTGGCAAAGATTTTGCCTTTGCCAAGCAGTTCTTTGTCATTTTCAACTGTCATATAATAGGTCCCTAAGACCATGTCTTGGGTGGGGGTGATCAGCGGGCGGCCTGAAGCGGGCGATAAAATATTGTTAGATGCCAGCATTAGAACCTTTGCTTCAACCTGGGCTTCAGACAATAGCGGTACATGCACCGCCATTTGATCACCGTCAAAGTCAGCATTGAAAGCCGGGCAAACTAACGGATGGATTTGAATTGCTTTTCCTTCTACTAACACTGGTTCAAAGGCTTGGATGCCAAGGCGATGCAAAGTTGGAGCGCGGTTGAGCAGGACCGGATGCCCTTTGATCACTTCTTCTAAAATATCCCAGACCATCACCTCGTGGCGATCGATCATCCGTTTGGCGGATTTGACGTTTTGGGCAAATTGGCGGTCAACTAACTTGCGGATGACAAAAGGCTTGAATAATTCCAGCGCCATTTCTTTGGGCAAGCCGCACTGGTGCAGTTTTAAGCTGGGGCCGACCACAATTACCGACCGGCCGGAATAATCGGCGCGCTTTCCTAAAAGATTTTGGCGAAATCGCCCTTGTTTGCCTTCAATGATATCGGTCAATGACTTTAACGGTCGGCCGGTAGTACCGGTAACGGCTTTCTTGCGCCGGCCGTTGTCAATCAGCACGTCAACCGATTCCTGCAGCATCCGTTTTTCATTGCGGATAATCATTTCCGGCGCGCCCATGTTGATCATCTTCTTCAGCCGGTTGTTGCGGTTTAATACCCGGCGATAGAGATCGTTGAGGTCGGAAGTAGCAAAGCGTCCGCCTTCCAGTTGAACCATGGGGCGCAAGTCGGGCGGAATGACCGGCAAAACGTCCATAATCAGCCATTCGGGGCGGTTGCCGGCCTTATGGAAGGCCTCGGCAATGCGCAGACGTTTTACCAGTTTCAACCTTTTTTGGCCGGCCGCTCCTTTTAAGTCGCGGCGCAGTTTAGAGATCATTTGCGGCAAATCGATGCGCGCCAGTAATTCTCTGACCGGTCGAGCCCCGGTTGCCGCCTTAAAATCAGAACCGAATTTTTCGACGGCTTCCTGGTATTCTGATTCGCGCAGAACTTGGCCGACTTTTATTTTTTTTAGGTCGCCGGAAGCTTCGGTGACGATGTAAGCGTCATAATAGATCACTTCTTCCAGCGAGCGGGTAGTAAGGTCTAACAACAAGCTCATATAACCGGGGATCCCGCGCAGAAACCAGATGTGGGCAACCGGCTCTACCAGTTTGATATGCCCCATCCGCTCGCGGCGCACCCGGGAAGTAGTAACCTCTACCCCGCAGCGCTCGCAAACAATGCCGCGGTAGCGCACCCGGCGGTATTTGCCGCAGTGGCATTCCCAGTCCTTGACCGGCCCAAAAATCTTTTCACAGAAAAGCCCGCGGCGTTCCGGCTTAAATGTACGATAGTTGATGGTTTCGGGTTTCTCGACTTCGCCAAAGCTCCACTTCATTATTTGTTCCGGAGCCGCTAAACCAATCTTGATAAAACTAAATTCTTTTTCTTCTTTACTTGCAAATAGCGGCAAAGTTAGCTCCTCCTTTTGCCTTTCGCGGCCGACGCATCAAATATGCCGGTGCGTTTCGCCGGGAGTTTGACCCCTTCTTCAATTGAAACCTCTTTTCCGTTCTTATCCATGGTCTTGAAGTCCAAGCATAAACTGCGCAATTCTTTGATCAGCACTTTAAATGATTCGGGGGTGCCGGGTTTTTCCATGGATTTTCCTTTTAAGATTGCTTCGTAAACCCGCGACCGGCCGGTAACATCGTCCGATTTTACCGTCAACAATTCCTGCAGAGTGTAAGCGGCCCCATAGGCCTCCAGCGCCCAAACTTCCATTTCACCAAAACGCTGTCCGCCGAACTGGGCTTTACCGCCCAGCGGCTGTTGGGTAATTAAGGAATAGGGCCCGGTAGAGCGGGCATGCATTTTGTCATCAACTAAATGGATGAGCTTCATCAGGTACATATAGCCGATAGCAATTTTGCGGCCGAAAGATTTTCCGGTCCGGCCGTCACGCAAGTCAACTTTGCCGGATTCGTCCAGCCAGGTTATGCCGCTTTCTTTAACCGCTTTTTTTAGTTCGCTTTCAACAATCATTACCGAAGCGTCTTCGGCAAAGGCCTCATCAAACGGCGGCAGCTCATAATACTTATCCAATATTTTCCCCGCGTGGCCAAGCAATAATTCATAGATTTGCCCAATGTTCATACGGGAAGGAACACCCAGAGGATTAAGAATTACATCTACCGGGGTCCCGTCCGGCAGAAACGGCATATCTTCCACCGGTAATATTTTAGCTACGACTCCTTTATTCCCGTGCCGGCCGGCTAATTTATCACCCACGCTGACCTTGCGCATTTGGGCAATGTAGACCCGGATAAGCTCGTGCACGCCCGGCGGCAGTTCATCGCCCTTTGTGCGGGAAAAATGCTTAACATCAATCACAATTCCGGTCTCCCCTGGGGGTACACGCAATGATGTATCGCGCATATCGCGTGCTTTATCACCGAAGATAGCTCTTAGCAGTTTTTCTTCGGCCGGAAGCTCGGTTTCGCCCTTGGGAGTTACCTTTCCAACCAGAATATCGCCGGGGGCAACTTCTGAACCAGGGACCACAATCCCATCTTCATCCAAATTAGCCAATGCATCTTCATTGGCATTAGGGAGTTCGCGGGTAACTTCTTCCATCCCCAGCTTGGTCGCGCGGATTTCTACCTCATAGCGCTGGATATGGACTGTGGTCAATAAATCTTCTTTTACCAGGCGCTCGGATAAAATGATCGCGTCTTCATAGTTGTATCCTTCCCAGGGCATCATGGCCACCAATAAATTTTGGCCTAGGGCCAGTTCGCCGTTATTGGTGGCAGAACCGTCGGCAATGATCTCGTCTTTTTTGACTTGGTCGCCAATTTTGACGCGCGGGCGCTGGTGCACCAAGGTATCCTGGTTGCTGCGGCCAAAATTTATTAAATTGTAAACATCTTTTTTGTCGTTTGATCTTTGCACTACAATTTGGCGGGCATCAAGTTTAATAACCTTTCCCGGATTTTCGGCTTTTACCATGGTGCGGGAATCGGCGGCCACTTTTTTCTCAAAACCCGTCCCGACAATTGGCATAGCCGGGCGCAGGTGCGGCACTGACTGCCTTTGCATGTTAGCTCCCATCAGAGCGCGGTTGGCATCATCATGCTCTAAAAATGGGATCAGGGCAGTTGTTACACCAACTACTTGCTCAGCGGCAACTCCAACATAATTAACCTCATTACTGGGAGCGAACACAAATTCCCTTTTATAGCGGACAGCTACCTGGTCTTCCACAATTTTGCCTTTGCCGTCCTGCCGCACATCATAGGAGGCAATCTTATACATATCTTCAACATCGGCCGATAAATATTCAATCTTCCGCGAAATAACACCCTTTTCTACTTTGTAGTAAGGCGTTTCGATGAAACCAAAATCATTAATCCGGGCATGGGTGGCTAAAGAAGCAATTAAGCCGGCATTGGGACCTTCCGGCGTTTCGATGGGGCAAACCCGGCCGTAATGGGAAGGATGGATATCACGCACTTCAAACCCGGCCCGCTCGCGGCTTAACCCCCCCGGCCCTAGAGCCGATAACCGGCGCTTGTGAGTGATCTCTGCAATAGGGTTCGTCTGATCTAAGAATTGGGATAATTGGCTGGTGCCAAAAAATTCTTTTAAAGAGGCCTGCAGGGGACGGATGTTGATCAATTGGCTGGGCGTCACATTTTCATCGCCCCTGATCATCATTTGTTCTTTTATTAACCTTTCAACTCTGGCAAGGCCGATCCTAATCTGGCGCTGCAAGAGTTCTCCCACTGCTCGGATGCGCCGGTTGCCCAAATGATCAATGTCATCGGAAATCCCGTCGCCCAAGTTAATTTTAATTAGATAGCAGACCATGCCTAAAATATCGGTTTTGGTCAAGCAAAGCTTATCAAGTGCTATATCAATACCCAATTTACGGTTGATCTTATAGCGCCCTACCCGGCCCAAATCATATCGCCGCGGATTAAAGAAAAGGTTGTTGAGATAAACCTGTGCGCCTTCCTGGGTAATAGGATCTCCCGGCCGCAGCCGCTTGTATACTTCAATTAAAGCCTCATCTTTGGGGAGAATTGGGCATTCTTTCAAAGATTTGCGCCGGAATTCGCCCTCCGGCAGGGCTTCTAGTATTTCCTTTTCAGTGCAGGCAATGGCCGATAAGAGCATAGTGATGGGAATTTTACGGGTGCGGTTGATACGGGCAAAAATGGCGCCGGATGCATCGGTCTCGACTTCCAGCCACGATCCACGATCGGGGATAACCGTCGCATAATATATGTACTTGCCGGAGCGCTCCAGTTTCTTAGCTTCCCTAAAGTACACGCCCGGCGAGCGGACCAATTGGGCAACAATCACTCGCTCGGCGCCGTTAATAATGAAAGTGCCGCGCTCGGTCATGATAGGCAAGTCGCCGATGAACACCTCTTGCGACTTTACTTCCTTACTGGCTTTACTAAGCAGACGTGTTTCTACTTTCAGCGGCATAGCATAAGTAGTTTCCCGGATCAGGCACTCTTGCGGGGAATACTTGGGCTTACCGAGAGTATATTTCCCGGTAAAAGACAGCTCCAGCTTCCCTTCGTGCCCTTTAATGGGAGAGATTAGCTTGAGTTCTTCCGGCAAACCTACTTCAAAAAACCAATGGAATGATTTCTTCTGCAGTTCAAGCAAATCGGGCGGCTCAACCACATGCTTGGGACCGATTAATTTTATTCTTTCTTCCATATTACTTTATTTCGACTTTCGCTCCTTCGGCTTCTAATTTTTTCTTGATGGCTTCTGCTTCGTCTTTCTTGACTTTTTCTTTAACCGGCTTGGGAGCAGAATCGACCACATCTTTGGCTTCTTTCAGGCCTAAACCGGTCACTTCACGCAAAACCTTGAGGACTTGGATTTTTTTGTCGCCAGCCGAAGTTAAAATGACATCAAATTCATCTTTTACTTCAGCCGCTTCTGTGCCGGCCGCTGCCGCCGCCCCCGCCATTACCGGGGCCGCCGCGGAAACACCGAATTTGTCTTCCATTTTCTTGACCAAATCCGCCACTTCCAGCATGGTCATCCCCTCCACCACCGTTAATACTTCATCTACCTTGCTCATTTCTGTTCGCCTCCTTTCTTTTCTGCTACAGCATTTAATGCATAGATCAGTTTTCTGGCCGTTCCATTTAACACATTAACCAAACCATAAAGCGGCGACTGCAACCCGCCGATAACCTTTGCCAGCAAGACCTCGCGGGAAGGCAGTTTAGCAACTTTGAGGATTTCTTCTTTCCCCATCATTGTCTTTTCGATCACTCCGATTTTAATCTCGCCTTTTTCGTATTCCTTAATGGCATCAACCAAGATCTTTAATGGAGCAACTGGATCCTTGTAGCCCAAAAGAACCGCGGTTGGCCCAGCAAATTCTTGGATGTCGGCAAACCCGGCCTCTTTCATGGCGCGGAAAAACAAAGTGTTTTTATAGACCTTTAATTCTGCTTCCTGCTTGCGCAGTTTTTTACGCAGGCCGGTAATTTCTTTAACTGAAAAGCCGCTGTAATTGGAAAAAACCAGCACCTTGGCTGAGTCAATTTTTTCCTTTAACTGCTTTAATGTGGTTTGTTTTTTGACTAATGCTTTGCCTGCCATCTTATGCTTCCTTGGCTTCCATTTCTTCCAGCGCCGCGGGTATGTTGATTTTAACTGCCGGCCCCATGCTGGAAGAAAGGGTAATTGATTGGATATAGGATCCCTTGGTGCCCGATGGCTTGGCTTTTACGATGGCGTGCAGTGCTGAATGGAAATTTTTCAATAGGTCGGCTTCATTAAAAGATACCTTCCCCAACAGCATATGGAGAGCGCCGGTCTTGTCCATTTTAAACTCTACTTTCCCTTTTTTATACTCCTGCACGGTTTTCCCGATTTCAAAGGTGACAGTGCCGGTTTTTGGGTTGGGCATTAATCCTTTGGTGCCCAATATTTTCCCAACCTTCCCGACTGTTCCCATCATATCCGGCGTGGCCAAGACCACATCAAACCCTAAAAATCCTTCGCTGATCTTTTGCACCAGGTCCTCGGCCCCTACCACATCCGCGCCGGCATCTTGGGCTTCTTTTTGTTTATCCGGCTTGGCAATAACCGCCACTTTCTTGGTTTTTCCTGAACCAGCCGGCAGCATAACCGTTCCCCTTACCGCGCTTTTTTTGGGATCAACCCCCATTTTCATGGCCAAGTCAATGCTTTCATCAAATTTGGCCGGGGCGGCCTTTTTGACCAATTGGACGGCTTCGGCCGGGGTATAAGCTTTCCCTTTTGCAATTAATTTTGTCTTTTCCTGATATTTTTTCCCTGGTTTCTTCATGGCTACTCCACCGTAATTCCCATGTTGCGGGCGGTGCCTTCGATAATTTTCATGGCCGCGTCAACATCATTGGCGTTGAGATCGGGTAATTTAACTTCGGCAATTTCGCGCAGTTTGGCGCGCGATACCTTTCCAACTTTATCTTTGTTCGGGATACCGGAGCCCTTTTCGATACCGGCGGCCTTGCAGAGTAAAACCGCCGCCGGCGGGGTTTTCAATTCAAAACTAAACGAGCGATCCTTATAAATGGAAATTTCTACCGGGATAACGGTATCGCCTTTGTCTTTGGTGGCCGCATTATACTGCTTGCAAAACTCCATTATATTGAGGCCATGCTGACCTAATGCTGGACCAATTGGAGGCGCCGGATTCGCCGCTCCCGCCTTGATCTGCAATTTTACTTTGGTTATTACTTCTTTTTTCTTGGCCATTAATTAACTCCCAACTAACGACTTACAACTAACAACTTCCTAAACAATTTTCTGAGCGTGTTCGAAATTCACTTCCACCGGCGTATCGCGCCCAAAGATATTAATTAATACTTTCAACTTGCCTTTGCTTTCGCTTACTTCATCAACCGTCCCGGTATATCCGCGGAATGCACCGGAAATGATCCGGACGCCTTCACCCTTTTCAAAACTTACCTCCAGCCGCTCTTCTTTACCAAGCTGTTTTAAGACCCTTTGCATTTCCTTATCCGACACCGGCGTCGGCTGGACTTTGGTGCCGATAAAGCGGGCAACTCCCGGCGTTTGGCGGATCAAGTACCACGACACTTCATCTAAAATCATTTCCAGGAAAACATAGCCGGGAAACATTTTGCGCACCTTTTCAACGCGCTTGCCGCCTTTTATTTCAACCGTTTCTTCCACCGGCACTAAAACCTGGAACACACGATCTTTTATGTTTTCGCTTTCAATGGTCAGCTCGATAGCTTTTTTAACCCGGTCTTCTAGTCCGGTCATCGCCTGGATTACATACCAGCGCCTTTCGCCTTTAGGTGCTTCCCTGACTATCTTAGATAAAGCTTCGTCTTCTTTCTCTTTCCCTGCAGAAGAATCTTCAGGAACAGAAGTATCTTCGGAAACCAAAGGTGCTTCTGGCTCAGCAGGTGTCCCCTCAGGCACGGCTGATTCTGGAACTGGAGCAGGCGGATTGTTCTCGTTTTCTTCCATCTTATTTAATCAAGGCGCCCAGTATCTTGGTAAAGGCAAAATCAATAAACATAACATAAAAACCAACCGCAAAACAGATTATAATAATGATAACTGTCGCCACCGCTACATATCTTCGATTTGGCCAGATGACTTTTTTGGTTTCCGCCCTTGTCTCCTTTATAAACTTAATAATTTGTTCAAAAACTTTTTTCAAGTTCCAATCCTTTTCAATCCTTGATTCTTACCCCTACCCTCTAACCCCTATCCCCTTATTCCCTTCCCTAACCTGGCGGGAGCGGGAGGACTTGAACCCCCAGTCCTGGTTTTGGAGACCAGTGGTTTACCATTAACCGACACTCCCCCACTCGCTTCGTCGGCTATTTTTCCTCTTTGTGCTTGGTGTGTTTCCGGCATGAATTGCAGAACTTGGAGAACTCGACTCTTTCTTTTGTCGTCGCTTTGTTCTTCTGGGAAATGTAATTTTTCCTTTTACATTCGCCGCAAACCAAAGTTATTGTCTCGCGCATTTATTGCTCCACAAACACAAAAATCCCCCTTGTCCTAAGGTTGGCAAGCGGGGAAAAATATCCTAATGAAAATTTTTACCTATGGCCTGACCAAACAAAAGGTAATTTTACTATAAATAGAGGATTTTTGTCAAGCAGAATTTCACATTACCTTACAATCGAGTGATAAATTTTAGGGGATATACTATGGGAG
>JASEHX010000108.1 GCA_030018645.1 Candidatus Margulisiibacteriota bacterium
GTTATGGCAAAAACAGCAAGTCGCGGCCAATTATTGAACTTGCAATTTCTCTGGCTATGGGGTTTTCGCGCCCGGGAAGGGCCCGAGGAGAGCCGTTATAAATTTAAATAATTTCTCCGTGCCAAAGCTTGCGGCAAAATTCTTGCCAAGGTAATATTTGAATATTATTGGCTAGTTCTCTTGATTTTTCATCTAGGCTAACAACCATTGCCCTTCCCACTTTTTGATCTTCCAATAATGCACGCAATCCTTTTAAGTCGCGTTCATCGGCTTGCGAAGTAGCCTTAAATTCAATAGCAATATCCATATTGCCAATGATAAGGTCAACTTCCAGGCCGGTGCTTGTTTTCCAAAATGCCAACGGGACATTCTTTTCATGGTACGAAAGATATGCTCTGATTTCTTCAATTAAAAAATGCTCAAAATATCTTCCAAATTCATCGGTCCTGGGTTGAATTTTGTTAAACCCGGATAATGCCCGCACAACTCCGGGGTCAAAAAGGTAGAATTTGGCGGTTTCGATCAAGCGCCGATTTTTACTTTTTCTCCACGGTAGGAGTTCATGCCCCAGCAACGTGTCTTGTAATATTTGATAATATTCGCGGGCTGTTTTGGGAGATACTCCACAATCCCTGGCTAAATTGGCATAATTAATTAATTGCCCATGCGTAAGAGAAACCGCATCAAGAAAACGCGAAAAAGATGGGACATTTCGAACCAAAGCTTCTGATCGTATCTCTTGTTCAATATAATCAAACACATAGCTTTTAAGGCTTCGGTCGGGATTTGTTTCAGCATAATGTTTTGGAATAAGCCCATGGTTCATAATTCGCAGAAGATTATATTCTTTCAGTTCATTGGTGGTTAAAGGGAACAATTCAAAACGCCAAGCCCTGCCCCCCAGCAAATTAGCTGCCCCATGCCGCAATTTTCTGGCGCTGGAACCGCACATAATAAACTTTGTTTTGGTGTTTTCCAGGCACCAATGAACCTCATCCAATAGCGCTGAAACTTTTTGCACTTCATCAAGGATAACTAATTTTGGACTTTCGGCTAGCACTTCTTGCCTTAAGATCGCGGGTTTGATGCTTAATTGGGTTTTTCTCTCCGTGTCTAATAAATCGTAGTATGTTGCACCAGGGAACTTTTGATGCAGAAAAGTGGTTTTTCCGACTTTGCGCGGCCCCCATAAAAAGGCAGCGTTGTTGCCATCAAGGTCAATTTCTAGCGTTCGCTTAAATCTAGATAATAGGGATGTCATTCCACATAGTCTAGATTATGTGGCATTAGATGTCAAGGCCCCATACAACAGAAGGAATACTTGCTCGACCTAAGTATATTTGTTATAATTCCTGCTTCATGGAGATTGTCGTTTGCATCAAACAAGTGCCCGATACCACCGAGGTTAAGATCAACCCGGAGACGAACACCCTCATCCGCGACGGGGTACCTTCGATTATTAATCCTTTTGACGAAAATGCCATTGAGGCGGCTTTGCAGCTGCGTGAAAAGCATGGCGGGAAAGTAATGGTTATTACTATGGGCCCGCCGCAAGCGGCAGAAGCCCTGCGAGCTGCCATTGCCATGGGCGTGGACGAAGTTGCCCTTATTTCCGACCGCGCTTTTGCCGGCTCGGACACCTGGGCCACCTCATACACTCTTTCCCAGGCTATTAAAAAGTTGGGAAAAATCGACCTTATCCTCTGTGGCAAACAAGCTATCGATGGCGATACCGCCCAAGTTGGCCCGGGCATCGCCGAATGGCTGGGCATCCCGCAAGTAACTTTTGCAGTTAAGATCGAAATTAATAATAATGTAGCCAAGGTTGAGAGGATGCTGGAAGAAGTCAATGAAGTGGTCGAAATGCCGCTTCCCGGCGTTCTAACTGTTGTAAAACAAATCAACGAACCGCGCATGCCCTCTTTAAAGGGAATGCTGAAAGCCAAAAAAACCGAGATAAAAACTTTAAGCGCCGCCGTTCTAGAAGCCGATCCGAGCAATCTAGGGCTCAACGGCTCCCCCACCAATGTCATGAAAATCTTTACTCCCCCGCCCAAGGGTGGCGGGGAAATGCTGCAGGGCGATGCCAGCGAAATGGTGGACGCTTTGATTGGCAAACTCAAGGAAAGGAAAACAATTTGAGCATTAAGGTTTTTGCTGAAAAATGTACCGGCTGTACGCTTTGCGTCAAGGCCTGCCCTTTTGCCGCTATCACCATGCAGGAGCGGCCGGAAAGCAAACGTAAATTAGCGGTGATTGATCTTGACCAATGCACCTTGTGCAGTGCCTGTATCCCCAGTTGTAAATTTAATGCCATTGAAATTAAAGCTGAAAAAGAAAGCAGTAAAGATATTAGCCATTTCAAAGGTATCTGGGTTTTTGCTGAACAACGCGAAGGCGAGATCCAACCCGTTGCCTTTGAACTTCTTTCTGAAGGGAAAAAGCTGGCGGCTGACCTAAACTGCGAACTAGCCGCGGTACTTTGCGGCGATGAATCAATTGATAAAGAGATCAATAAATTATTCGAGTATGGGGCCGATAAAGTTTATCTGCTTCAGCATAAAGAATTAAAAGATTATCGTTCCCTCCCCTACACCCGCGCCATTGCCGAAGCCATCCAAAAACACAAACCTGAGATTTTCCTGCTTGGTGCCACCACCATGGGCAGAGATTTAGCCGCTCGCCTAGCTATCCGGGTTGGAGCAGGTCTGACGGCTGACTGCACTGGTTTATCGATCGATCCGGTCAAGAAAATCCTCCAACAAACCCGCCCGGCCTTTGGCGGCAACATCATGGCGACCATCATTTCGCCCAACCATCGCCCGCAAATGGCTACGGTAAGACCCAAGGTCTTCAAAAAGACCAAAGACCTAAGACCTAAGACCAAAGACCTAAATATAATAAAATTCAGTCCCGTGATTAACCCGGAAGATTTAATCGTTAAAATTTTAGAAGTGATAAAAGATGAAAGCGCTAAAGTTAACCTGCAAGAAGCCGAAATTATTGTTTCTGGCGGGAGAGGATTAGGGGATCCCAAGAATTTTAAGCTGGTGGAAGATTTAGCCAAAGTTTTGGGCGGCGCGGTTGGCGCTTCTCGCGCAACTGTAGATGCTGGCTGGATCTCGGCCCATCACCAGGTTGGCCAAACTGGCAAGACAGTCGCCCCTAAAATTTACATTGCCTGCGGCATTGCCGGCAAAATCCAGCATTTAGTGGGAATGCAGTCATCGGATACGATTGTGGCTATCAATAAAGACCCCGACGCCCCTATTTTTAAAGTGGCTACTTACGGGATTGTGGGCGATGTGCTGGAGATATTACCCCTTTTAACCCGCAAACTGCAGGAATCAAGGAGATAAATATAGCCGGCGCCGGCGGATATATTTCCATACCACCAGCGGCAGGACTGCTTTGGCTGACCTGCCGTCCGCTATCTTTTCCCGAATATTAGAGGATGAAATGTTTTCTTTTAATTCCATCAGGTGGATCTTGTCTACTTCTTTCATCAGGGGAGGGAATTTGACCAGGCGGCGGAAGGTGCGGAGTTTGGTCCCGGGCCGCGTTCCGACAATAAATTCGCAAAGCTTAAATAGCTCCAGCGGCTTGCGCCAGTCCAAAATCTCATTGATAGAATCTAACCCCATGATATAGAATAATTTGGCTTTTTGGCCGTATTTTCTCTTCAAGGCGGCAAAAGTATCCACGGCATAAGATAATCCCGGCCGGTCCATTTCAATCCTTGATGCAAAATATTTTTTCTTGCCTTTGATCGCCATTTTTACCATTTTATAGCGGATTTCTTTGTCAATAACTTCGGTAACCCTTTTATGCGGCGGGTTGCCGGAAGGGATAAAAATAATTTCATCCAAAGCGAACTCTTTTTTGGCTGCCCGGGCAAGGGCCAAATGCCCCTTATGGATAGGATTAAAAGTCCCCCCCATTATTCCGATGCGTTTTAGCTTCTTCATGGCAACATAAAGTATAGCATGTTATAATCTTTTAACCATGCTCCTTACAATCGCAGTTTTTG
>JASEHX010000109.1 GCA_030018645.1 Candidatus Margulisiibacteriota bacterium
TGACTTGGCGGTTAAAAATAAAATCCTCGGTTGGGTCAAAAATACAGCGGACGGGAAAGTTGAGATTGTAGCCGAGGGAGAAGAAAAGGCGCTCGATCAATTTGTGGTTGAATTAGAAAAAACCTTATCCCTTTACATTCTTGAGAAATCATTCTACAGTGAACCTGCCAGCCAGGAATTTACTGTTTTTTCGATTAAGCATTAGCTGTTTTTCTTTGTGTCTTGGCGACTTAGTGTTAAAATCCGGAATGGGGAATCAACACAAAGACACAAAGACGCAAAGGGGAAGAAAAGATTGAGATTATTTTTGATAAACTTCATAAATCGTCTTTGAAATGTTATTGATAAGCTTACGGGCGGTGTGTTTTTTAGAGATTTGATGGGTGAAAACAGATAAGACATAATTGCCGGCTGGCGAGTAGACCACCCCTACATCATTTAAGACCCCATCTAAATTGCCGGTTTTGTCAGCGACCATTACTCCCTTGGGCACCCCGCGCCAAATTCCCCAACGGTAACGCTGGCTTCGCATAAAGCTTAACATTTGCTTGGATGAATCTTTGGAAAAATGGCTGGCTTCTTTGATCATTTGCACCAGCCGGGCCATATCTTTGGGAGTGGTGACATTGATCCTTAGTTCTGGGTATTCATTCAGCATGGTATGGTCGGTTAATTTTGTCCCGGTCAATCCTAAGATGGCCATATATTCATTAATCCTTTCTAGTCCAACCGTATCACACAATATCCTGGTGGCAGTATTGTCGGATAAAACGATCATCAAACGGGTTAAATTCCAAACCGTATATTCTCGATTTCCTTTCAGCCATTGTAAGACACCTGACCCGCCGACTTTATCTTTTTCCTTGAAAACGATCTTTTTATTCAGCGGCAGTTCTTTTAATTCTGCCAGGTGGAAAACAGTAGCCATCACAGGGACTTTGGCCACCGAAGCGGCCGGGAATTTATTTTCCGCATTGATCCCAAAAGATTGTCCCGTTTTAAGGTCGATAAAATACACCCCGACTTTATAACCGTAAGGTTGAGTAATCTGTGCGGCTTTTTGCTGCATTAAAGAAAGCTTGGCTGGGGAGAGGGCGGCATAACTTACCGAGCACAACAATAGTAAAGCGAGGTTGATGCAAACAATCCGCCATAATCCCTCACCCGCTAACCAAAAAGATACCCCCCTCTCCCACTGGGAGAGGGGGACAGGGGGAGAGGGATCAGGCTCGTACATATTTTTCTTCATAATAAGGTCTAATCTTAAATTTCACACCTAGATTTTTGGCGATTTTGCGGCAGGCGGCTACATCAACTTCCGGCAGTTCAACCGCGCTGGCGATAACTTCAGGAATGTATTTTTTAGCTTCTTTAATGAATTCAATCACGGCGGGGTAGGCCTTTTCATGAAATTCCGAATGGCAGATTTGGTTGTAAACCTTAGCATTTTGGGCATCCAGGGAAACGACCATACGGTCTACCAATCCTTTTAACTCGGGCAATATGTTTCTGCCCCAAAATAGATTCGCTTGTCCGTTGGTGTTGATGCGAAGTTTAGGGGGTAGGGGATAGGGAGTAGGGGATAGGGAGCGAAGGTGTTTTGAGACTTCTTTCACGATGTCAAGACGTATCAATGGCTCTCCGTAGCCGCAGAAAACAATCTCATTATACTTGCTTGGATCACCGATTGCTTCTATGCTTTCTTCAACCGTTGGTTCGTGGTCCAGCCAAAGCGGGTGTTTTTGGTTAAACAACTTTGACTTATAGCGGATGCAGAAGATACAATGGTTGGTACAGCGGTTGGTGATGTTAAGATATAGGCAGTTGCCGATAGGATAAACGATTCCCAACATAAAAAGATTATAACATACTGAATACATAAACCGAGGATAATCAATGCAAATACTGGCCAAGATTTACATTGAAGCGGCCGCGCTTTGTTTTTATCTTTTCATATTAGCGATCAATAAAACTTTACGGGTGGAGATTGTTGGAGCCGAGCATTATTATAAGCTGAAAGAGCAGGGAAGAAGGATCATTTTTATTTTCTGGCACCAGGCCTCATTTGTCCCGATTTACCTTTATCGCAACCGGCAGGCCTGCATTTTAACCATTGGGCATCTTAAAGGGGAAATTTTGGCTAGGACGGCAGAGCGCCTGGGGTACCAGGTAACCCGCCTGGAGAAGGAAAGCGACCGGCAGGGGACACTGCGCTTTTATAAAAGAATTGAAAGCGGATTTGATGCCAACTTGGCGGTGGATGGGCCGGAGGGGCCGCCGTATAAGATGAAGCCGGGGGCGGTTTTCTTGGCGGCGAAACTAAAATATCCCATTTTGCCGGTCGCTGTTGCGGCCAGCCCTAAAATTACCCTCTCCTGGCGTTGGGATAAATACTTTATTCCCCTGCCGTTTGCTAAGGTTGTAATAGTGTTGGGGAAGCCGGTGGAGGTAGGAGGAAGGGAAATAGCAGAGGGGCAAATGGAGTGCGAAAAGAGGTTAAATGCTTTAACTGCGCAGGCTTCGGGGAAAATATAATTGGTCATTATTTCCTGACGTATTGCCACCAGGGCGCTTGACGAGTAACCATCAAGCAATGCAGTTGATGAGGGGGGAGAATGCGGCAAGTTTCGCAAGTCACATTTTCCACACAGCACTTTCTTAATTTTCCAGCCGAGCTATAACTTTCTGTTAGTACTGCGGCGAAATAACAGCGGTTATCCCAACAAGGATGGATTATTTTTCCATATAAAAGGCTTTTAAGAGTGGCCGGATCTATCATTAGATATTTGCTGTTTTTCTGGATTTGTCCGGTTACTATGGATTCAATCTTAGGCAAATCTTCTGCTTGGAAAGCGAAATCAGTATTTATATCCCCGCGGCAAGGCGAATAGAAAGTAAAAGAAAGGCTCCGGACCTTGATTTGTTTGACCAATTCAACCATGGTTGGGATATATTGGTAATTTTGGCGGTTAACTGTCATTACCAGACCAACCCGTTTATCGCCGGTGTAATTATCCAGCACTTTTTTGAACGTCCCCGCGCCGCGGATGGCATCATTTACTTCTTCCGGACCGTCCAGGGAAACCCAAATTCTCCAGTTAAATTTAGGATCAATTTTGATCTGCCCGTTAGAAATAACATGCACTTCCAGGAACCATTGGTCAATCTGGTCAAAGAGATTAGATCGCAGGGTGGGCTCCCCTCCAAAAATCCAAAGTTTCTTGTGCCCCTGCCGTGCTTTAGTTTCCAGGAAAGCCAACATGGATTCGTCGTCCAAATCTTCCACCGGCGGCCCGGAAAAATGGTAACAGCCCTGACAGCGCAGGTTGCATTTTGAAGTAATATCTATTTGCAGGGCTTTTTTGACTGCCGGGTGCTTGCCAATGGCAGCAAAGAAGAGAATATTGTAAAGGATTTGTTGGAGCCGTTTAATTCTAGAATAAGTGAAATTTAACATATAAAATGACCGAGATAAAAAGGGATAAGCTTAACCATCTCTTTTTGATTATAAAACAGTGTAAAGGACAATGTAAACATGGGATTTAATTTGAAAGCAATTGAGCAAAGACCGGTAGAGCTTTATACCGCCGCTAGACAGCGGCTTTTAGGCCCAACTATTGCCGCCAGGGACATTTTGCGCCGTGCCTCTTGCTATACCATCAGCCGACGAGCGGTAAGACAGCTCGAGCAATACCCGGAGCTTAGGAATACTTTTGCAATTGCCACTTCTGGCAGCCCCAATCTCCAACGGATGCAGTTATTGCTGGGCGCAGCTTTTACCCATAAACGGGATGAATATTTGTCCCGCGGCGCAATAAGAACTGCCCTGCTTACCCGCACAGCCACATTGATGACGACTTTTTTGAACACCCATTTTAGTTTGGCTATAACAACACGATTAACCGGCGACGCGGTTGATAAAGAAGGAAAGTCCATGTTCGGTCCTCGGACTTTTATTTTGTCAGATATATCTGATTTACTGTATT
>JASEHX010000110.1 GCA_030018645.1 Candidatus Margulisiibacteriota bacterium
TCCTGCACAAGATACATTTTAGTTTGGGGCCCGCCTTTCACCTGCATCTTGGCAAAGGGCTTATCCTTCAAACAAATTATCCAGAATCCTGAAGCGGGATAAACTACTATTTTTACATCAGATGCCGCTGTAAATTTTTCCTTCAGCTTGTCCAGATCATCTTGGAAATTGACCATACCAGCCAAATCGGGCAAGTTCTTTATCTGGGACACATCATATTTTTTTGAATAATCATGAATATTGATTTGGGCCTTCAGCGGCAATAATCGGTATAAAAGCAGCATGTTGCGGGGAGAAACATGCAAGCATCCGTGGCTCTTATACAGGTCGCCTAAAATATCATTAAGCAGTACCCCAAAGTTATAATCATTTAAGGCCTTGACCGAAAACAAATTCAATCCCTCAATTTCGCCGGTAGCCTCACTGATCAATTTGCGCATAACGGCTTCTTCGCGGGCAGAAAAAACGGCCGATTCTTCATCGGGCCGGAAAAAGGCGGCAAAAGATAAAGTTGATACGTTTTTTGCCTGCGATGGAGGGCCAATGGTCTTAAATTCCAAGCGGTCAGCCAGCCATTTTTCCAGCAAGTTTTGCCGGTTCTCCAGCGATAAGATGCCCATAGCGCTAAAATCTTCCCGCAATTTGACCCGCAAATTCCGCCAAAATGCCCAGTTCTTTTTCAGGTCCTCATACCAATGGGCTTGTTTTTTGATCACCGCGCTGTTTGATTTTAGGTAATAAACCAAACCCAAAGTTTTCTGGCGGGCTTCGGCATTCCTGGGAAGACGGTTGTTTTGGTATTTATCAAAGGCCTCTAATAGGCGGGCATCAATATTCTTATAATCCTCTGCTGATAAATCTAATTGGTTGTACAAGCGATCCTCGTTTATTGCCGCCGCACCTATTCCGCTGGGCGCTCTTTCCCCGTTTGAACCAAACAATTCATACAAGCCCTTATAAAAAGAAAAGTTGCGGTTTTGTGCAATGCAATAATCAAGTTCATCTTCTCCCGGCAAGGTTAAAATATGCACCAAATCTTTAACTAAAATTACCTGTTCATAGAGCAATTCTCCGGCGGCATACCCCAATTCCGGATATTTATTTTTCCCGTCTTTAGTCCACAATAAAGCATATTTGCCGAAATCATGGCTCCCCCAGCGGGCAGATTGGATCCTACCCTGTCCGTCATAAATAATATCGTAGTAATTAAAAGTGCGCTGTTCGGGCGGATCATTTAAGTCATTGGAAATTTGGGCAGGCAGGCGGTACCATTTACCGTTCTCCTGATAAGACCATAAGCCATTATTCTTCACCAGCCACGCCCCAAAAGGCACTACGGTACTACTATAATAGGTAGGGCTGATATAATGCGGCGTGTCGCCCAAAATAGTATAATTGCCCGCATCGGTGGGGGTAGACAAAGTAAAATCCCACTCAATGGCACCGTCAGTTTTAATATCAAATACTTGCAGTATGTCCTGCGGCGGGCCAGCCAGTGTCTTTACCTGCGCATAGGCAGAGCCATTTACTATAATAAATAACCGCCCCAATGCCGGATAAACAATTATTTCGGCTGGTCCAGTTAAAAACGCCTGTTTATGCCTTTCAACATCCTTTTCATTTAAAGTAATATCAGCCAAGAAAGGGACTTTTAGGCTTGAGAAAGACAAATCGTTGTCCCCAGCAGAATATTTTTTTATCCTGAGCGGCGTTCCCGGAGCAATTGTCTTGGTCAATAGATAAATATCCGGCGGTGTAAAATGCAGACAGCCGTGGCTTTCATATAAATAGCCCAAATCATTATTGAAATAACTAGCTAGATTGCTGGAATTAATGATCCGAATGCTTTCAAAAGTAGCGCACTCGGCTGCAGCCGCGAATAGGAGAATACAACTAATTAATAAAATTATACGTTTACACATAATGTCGCCTACATTTCATTATTCACCCATTGCATAGGATCAACTCTTAGATTGTGCACGGACATGCCCCAATGCAAATGCGGGCCAGATGAAATGCCGGAATTCCCGCTTAAAGCAATAATTTGTCCTTTTGGAATAGTTTGGCCAACTTTAACCAATGAGTTGGAAAGGTGGAAGTAGAGGGTAAAAAGGCCATGGCCGTGATCAATAACAATGGTATTGCCAAAAGCTTTTAACTTTTTAACAAAGACTACTGTCCCATTGTTTGGCACAAACACCTTACTGCCGGAAACTACTGCAAGATCAACCCCGCGGTGGCTGCCGGCGGCGGCGCCATTGATTATCTCCCGCTGGCCAAATGCCATAGAGATTGGACCATTTGCCGGCAGAACAAATTTGCCATTCCATAACCGTTCATCGCTTTCTTTTAACAGCGCTCTTTCAATTTGCGGCCATTCATTGTCAATGATTTTTCTGGACCGCAATTTGTTTTTTTGCGAAGGAAGATAGAATCGGGCGGCCGCAAATTTTGTTTTGGCAACAGGTATATTATAAATTGCTTCTTTAGTTATCCCGTATTCCATGTAAGATATATATATCGGTTGGCTGCCGATTTGGGCATCGATTGGAACGCCGATAATTCCAATAAAATTAATTTGATTATCATATATCTTAAATGTTTGGCCCAGAAATTTTCCGCTAATAACTTGGCCGTGCCACTTAGGCAGGTAAATAACTATTGCTTTTCCTTGCCAGGCAATACTAGGTAAAGTTACCATACTTGCTTCATTAGCGTAAGAAGCTGCATAAATAATAAATGCAGTTGTAAGGCAAAGAATTAATTTAAACATGTTCTCATTTTATCATATAACAAAAATAAAAAGCCGCAAATTGGGTTTAAAACCAACTTGCGGCTTAAATTGAAATTAGGCAGGATAGATGCGAGCCCGCCCCGATGTTCCGCTTTCAGCGGAAATCGGGGACCGACCTAGGAGGTTTCTCCTTAGAAAGGAGGTGATCCAGCCACACCTTCCGGTACGGCTACCTTGTTACGCAATCTTGTCCCACATTACTATGGGGATTGGACTATATCTTCACCCCGATTTATCGGGGGCTAACGTGTAGTCTCTACGGGGTTAGGAAGCTTATATGTCATACATTTGATTTGATCAACGTATGGTTTAACAAGTTTTTCAAATGACCGATAAGATTCTGTTAATATGTAAATTCTTTTACCTTGCTTGTCTGTTTGCAAACTAGTAGATATTCCAAATATAGTTAAAACCTGCCTTAACTGATCAAGCGCTTTGCTTGAAAAATTATTAGCGGAAATTCCAACTGTATTGTGTATCTTATAACCATCATCCATAAACCAAATTGCAATACTCAAATTGCTTATTTTACTTAAAACTGATGGATGAATAGTTTTATCTTCTCCATAAAAAATTGAATATAATTTTGAAAGCTTTGGATGCCCAACCGTTCCAAATCGATACAAATTGTGTTTTCGATTGAATTGGGGTGGCGTAATGCATAATCTTTTTAACAAAGAGAATTTCCATTCAACATATTCTAAATGGCTTGCTTTTTGTTCAATTCTAAGCCGGTGAAATTTTCCAGACTTAGAAAGAGTTGCATCACCCAATAAACATCCAATAATTACTTTTTCTTCAATTTCATTAATGGCAAGATCTTTTATTTGTTCAGACAAGCGATTTCGGCTCATTTTATCCTAACTTCCCTCGGTATTGCCCTCCGCATGTTATACGGTTAGGGGTTCACCGATACAGTTAGATTTTACTACAGGATTACTCCTGTAGGAAGCCATAATTGACTTCACCCCAGTCACCAATACCACCTTCATCCCGACGAATCGGGACTCTGGGTGTTCCTGGCTTCCATGGTGTGACGGGCGGTGTGTACAAGACCCGAGAACGTATTCACCGCAGCACTCTGATCTGCAGTTACTAGCGATTCCAGCTTCATGCAGGCGAGTTGCAGCCTGCA
>JASEHX010000111.1 GCA_030018645.1 Candidatus Margulisiibacteriota bacterium
GATTGCCCAGAGGTATACAGGTGCAAACAGCCGCGGTTGCCGCAACCGCAAGGCGGCCCAAAAGCTTCAACTGATATATGTCCAAATTCACCGGCCCGTCCATTGGCTCCTTTAAGCAACTTGCCATCCTCTACCGCCGCACCCCCAATTCCCGTACCCAAAATCAAAAAAAGAAAGTTCTTTTTACCCTGCCCCGCCCCTTTTACCAATTCACCCAGTGCGGCCACACTGGCATCATTTTCAACTATAACTGGAAGGCCGTATTTATCCTGCAATATTTTTTTAATAGGGGTGCGCAGGGTAGTTTTCTGGCCTTGAAAAGTGAGGGATAAGTCGGGAGTTCCTACGCCAATCGCTTTTACTTGTGTGATATTAACTTTAGCAGCAGCAAGAAGATTATCGATGCCGGTTATTAAATTAGTTTGCCATGTCCCATGATAAATCCCGCTGGGAAGCTCATGTCTGGCAATAATATTTTCAGAGCCATCGGCTAAACCAAAACGCGCATTTGATCCGCCAATATCGATCCCAATATACATTTATAGAGGCAGGCCTAATTGTTGTTTTAGCTCGTCTATTTGCTGTTCAACTTGCCGGATATTTTGGCTAAGCATGGGAGAAACAGTTTGCACCTGCTTTTTTAATTTCTCCAGCAATTCTTCGGCTTTCTTTACTTGTTCTTTAGCCAATTCTTTTTCGGACTGGGTTTGGGCATCTTCGGCCTTTTTAAAGACTTCTTGGACTATTTTTTTGACCTCATTAAAATCCTTTAATATTTGGTTGAGCTGTGTTTGAATTGGACTAGACATCCCACCAATACCAGAAATTTCCATAACTAGTTACCTCCTTATATTAACAAGCTTCTTCAACCGTTAATTCTAGCTCAACCCCCGGCGCTTGTAAACCCGACTCCTGGGATAAACGCTCCATTATGTCTTTTACCATCTTCTTTTTCTGGGTTAAATAGGCCCTTTCCCCATCAATCTCAATGGCTGTATTAATTAGTGCAAATTCATGGGCAGCTTCACTTAACATTCTCTCATTGGCTTTGTCCCGCAGGGAATCCAGTTCGGTTGAAGAAAGAGCAACGCCCAGTTTTTCCATATTTTTTAAGACCGTCTTCATCTTGCGTTCGGTCATTTCCCACGCCGGGCCGGAAAGTTTGGCATAAGTCGCCCTTTCTTCAAAGCCTTCTCTTAACATGTCAAAAAGCTTAATCTTCGCTAATGCTTTCCCTTCGGTTTCAATTTGGTCAAAATTCTGGATTCCCAGGCGGATCAAACCATTTTTGGTCTTGATCATTTTAAATTGGGTTTCCAAAACGGTGCGCAGATCTCCCTGCATAGCCCGCCGCATATAGAGGGCGCGCAGTTTGTCGGTCAAGACGTCTTTTTCGTCTTCCGGCGTGTATTGGTACTGGCGCTGGTTTTGCTGGTCGCTATTGGCACTGTTTCCCCCAATCGGAGCATATTCGAAGGAAATTAACGGGTTTAATCCCAAATCCTCCTTCATCCGGAGCATTTGTTCTGCAAATCCTTTGGGGTCAAACCCAACTTTTTGCCCTAATTTAAGCAGCATCTCGATATCTCTATCGACCTGCTTATCTTCACTCCCCATTACTTTTTTGGCAACTTCTTCTTTTAACACATCATTGACAAAGTCTTTCATTTCCCCCTTAACATCTTCCTTCATCTGGTTAAGGGTAGCAACTAATCCTTCTCCTTCTCCACCGCCAAACTCTCCTCCACTTAAACGCGTGTTTAAAAAAGCATAATCGACAAAGTTTTTTAATTCCCGGTTGGCGCTGACCCAGGAAATGGACTTACTATCCGTTAAAACCCGTTTCATGAAGGCCTGCTTGACTTGCTGCAGCACTTCGCCGCGGACCGAGCTGGCAACCTTGGATTTAATCCCCATCAGGTCTTTGACCGGCAGTCCTTTTTCTTCAACCAATTGCCTTTCCATCTGCTCAATTTTTTTCTTTGACTCATCGCCGCCATTGACCAGCATCTGCGAATAGGCCGTAATATAATCCTGAACATCGCCAGAGGGTTTTTGCAGCGCGTTGGTTTCAGTTTCTGCACTATTGTTAAATATATTTTGCTGCTGCTTTTCTTTTTGGTCCTTGGCGGCCTTGGAAAGCGGATCTTTTATTGCAATAAAATCGTCGGTGCTTTCATTTTGCGGATCGAGCAGGAAAGAATATTCATTTTCCACATTGGCCAAAATATTGGCAGTGGGCATGGTTTGGGCCAGCTTATTTGCCAGGCTGGCAATAATTTCATTGCCTAAGTTGCCTTTCTTGCCCTCCAAGGCCTTTTTTAGGATCCTTTCGCGTAAGCTAACCTTGGATGAATTATCCGCCTCGGTTTGCCCGTCAAACTCGGCTTGGATAACTTGGGCAAGACCCTCGGCCGCCGATAAATTGCCGGCAATGGCTACTTGCTGCTGGTTGACGTGCTCTAGTCCCATTTTATTTCACCCCAAAAAGGCCGGGAGCAATTTCCCGCGCCCGTGCAAAGCAAAGCTCTGCATTCTCATTCTCACCTTTTATCTTATAGGCCTTCCCTAAAAGAAAGTTAGGCATGGCTTCCGCTGAATATAAATTATCCATTCCGGTTATTTTTATTTGCAGGGCCTCTTTTAATACGGCAATCGCTTCATCAGTTTTTCCAAAAATAAGATAAAGGCTGGCAATAATATTGCGGGCTATAATACTTTTCCCGTCTAAAGACAATAACTTTTCCGCGTCTTTGGCCGCTTCGGCAAATTTTTTACAGCGCAGGAACAAATCGGCCCTTTTCTCCATGGCTTGCAAGCCAACTCCTTTCCCGCCCGATAATTCAAACGCCCGGCTATAATGATCTACGGCCTCATCATTTCTTTTTAGTGATCCCAAATTTTGTCCGATCAAAAAATGCAAATAAGGGTCATTGGGTGTCAGCTCCAAAGCTTTAGCATATAACCGTATATAGTTTTCGCTTTTTTCCTTCATCCGGCTATCTGCCAGATGTTTTCCCCAGTGATAAATCGTAAAAGCTATTTCTTTGCCTTCAACTATTTTATTGTTTTTATCCACCACTTGTTCATTAATTGGCCGGATAAAATGATAACCCAAATGGTTGCGGAAGATTTTTACCCGTTTATAGCCGACTTTTTTTTCATAGCCGCCAAAAGCAGCTTCACAAAGTGAAACCGTTAAAGCACTTTCTTCCGCCGTTTCCAAAACATTACGGAGGTCGATCAAATCTTCTGCTTGCAATGCTTCGTCCGCATCGATCCAGATAATCCATTCTCCATTAGCATATTTCAATGATTCATTGCGGGCCGCGGCAAAATCATCGATCCAGGCAAAGGAATATACTTTCGCGCCAAAGCTCTTGGCAATTTCAATGGAATTATCCGCTGACCCGGTATCTATCACAATCAATTCATCAACCTGCTGGCTCAAGACCGGCAAGGTCTTGGCAAGATTAGCCGCTTCGTTTTTTATAATCATGCAGGCCGATAAAAGCATTCTATGTTTGCTCCCTATGCCGCTATCCGGATCCGGACCGGATTAATTCTATTTACCGCCTTTTGGGTCTTTTCCCTATCCCCTACCCCCTTTTCCAGTAATTCGGAAAATTTCTTTAGGTGCTGTTCCCTGATCCCTTCCGCTTTGCGGATATAGCTGTTCAATCTCTCTGATTTGATTAGCAGCTCTTTTTTGTTGGACCCAAACATACTTAATTCGTATTCAAGATTAGCCCTTTCCATATAGAACTCGGTCAATATTTTCCGCACTGCGTCCAGTTTCATCTCTTCAAATACCACCGGAGTATATTTATCGCGAATTCCTAGCGTTTCTGCTTGGATAAGCAGTTGGTTCCTCAATTCATTGATTAGTTTCTTTTGGGCGGTTTTTTTCTTGTTCATGCCACTATCTC
>JASEHX010000112.1 GCA_030018645.1 Candidatus Margulisiibacteriota bacterium
TAAGATCAGGGATTTTTTTTCATCAGCTCTTCCAGCTGCCGGTTGATGGTATTGGCCGAGCTTTCGATCTTTCCCATCAGCTTATGCGCCCGGCGCACTTTCTTGGCTACCCGCAGCATGTAAAAGACCATAAAGACCAAATAGATAACAAATACAACCAATAATACTATTCCCCAATTAATTTGGCTTAATATTTCCATTTTCCCCTCCTTAAATGACTAACAACTTACAACTAACAACTAACGACTTGTAAATCCAATTACAATCTCAATTTTTCCTGGGCGAATAAACATACTGTCCGCTGGAGCTACTTTCAAAATATTTTTAATAGTAACCGGGATAACTACCCCATTCTGCTTGTTAATGAACTCCAGCAATTTTGGGTCGATTGGCAAACCCTTATCTTCTTTGTTCCGCATATTTGCAGAAAAAAATAAGACTGGATCGTTATTCTTCATAGCCTGGGCATATTCATAGGCAAACACAAAGGCCTTCTGTTTATCTTTCGAATCTAGGGGATAAGAAATTGCACCCAACGAGCGCACTACCCGGCCCAGCAAGGGAAAATGCAGCATGGGCTCATCGGCAATAAACCGGACCCTTACCGGTAGATAAGCAATAATAAACAATGGTTCAATCAAAGCTGGATGGTTGCATATAAATATTAGCTGTCCACTCTTTGGAATAGTGCCTTTCCCTAAAACTTTAATGCGGATAAAACAGACGAAAAATAAAAGCCTTAAGATCCATTTGACTAGAAAATAAACTACTGATCTCCCCCTCTGCGGCAGTAAAGCTAAAGGGTAAGAGAGCAAAAACACCAATAAAATAAATACTTGCAGATAAATCCAGAAGAAAAGCGAAACCAATATTTTAATGGCTAACATCCCGCCGCCATTATATCAAACTAGAGAAGAAGGGTTCAAATATAGTTTTTTTATTGCGGTTTCCAGGTTATGGATTGCGGCATCAATTTTGCCCGGCTTGATTATTTGACTTTTGAGCCGCAGCTCCCAACGTTGCCGATAAATATCAGAACGAATATTTAAGAGAATCGCAGAGGATGGAGGAGAAAATCCGTATTTTTTCCGTAAAAGCGCCATCACCAGCTTATAATTTAAACTAGGTTGTTTCAACAGGTAATTAAGATCATATATATCGCGGGGTTCCTTTCTTGCCAGATCAAAAATTGCCGATAGTTTTTCGGCCGCAATCGCTTCCATGGAATAAGTCGGCAAACCGCCTTGGATTTCTTTTTTGTCGCTATAAGGAGAGAAGATTTTTCTGTTTAATGCTTTTTCGATGGGCTTCTGCCCCATGTTAATATCCATTTTTATCTGTTTTGCAATATTGATTTCCGGGAACCCGTCATAACCAACAAAGAACTGCAAACGGTCTTCCTTTAAAGCAACTGTTTCTTTTTTCGTAAAATAATTAATGTTTATTTTTTTCTGCAGCCTGTGATATACCTCATTAAAAATGATAAGGATTTTTTCCTTTGTTATGGCGCCTTTCGATAAAAAATCCAAATCTTCAGAAAAACGGAAATTTGGAAAGTAAATCTTTTTGAGAGCGGTCCCGCCATAAAATACGAAATACTTACTTAATGAGGAGTCAGATATTCCCTCAAGCAGCCAGGTTAGGCAATAATCTTTTTCTATAATCTCCGCCGGCAATCCTTTTGCACAATCAAGTATTTCTTGAAAATAAATCATAGTATATATTTATGTCCAAACGATTTTTTTCAGCTCTTCAGGGGGGGAATTGATAAATAATTTCCATTCGTTGGCATAAAATCCTCTTCGCGGAAGGGTTGGATCAAGAAGCGGAAAGCTGTTGTCTTTGATCTTAAATTTGCCGCATAGGCTTTTACTGGCCAGTTGATACAAATCCAAAAGGAAACCGATCCTTTTAGATACCGAACCTATACCAAGCCGTTTGGCATAATCGAGCAATTTACTACAATCGATTTCCTTCTTTTTGAACCAGATCGCCTTGGCTATTTCGCTTATCCCTCCGCACAAATCAGGCCGCGAAAGCGCATCAATAACCGTTCTCTCCAGGTCGCTTATTTTTATTTTTTCCTGTTTGTTGAGCCATTGATCTTCTATCCCCCAGAATTTATTGGGCTTACAATATATAAATTTAAACTTGACATTAGAAAGAATGCGATCGGGAATCCGTTTTGGAGAAGAGATAAAAACAGAAAGAACCGGCTGGGTGGTCATATTACGCAAAGCCAGAGCAGTATAATGCGAAAGATAGTAAGGGTGTGGTTCTGCAAGGGCCGCGGCAATTGCGTACCAGTCCTTTATTGCACCCGCTTTTTCTTGCAGAGACAGAACGAGGTATTTTCCCTTTTTAATCCTCATTAGCCAGCCCTTCTGCGCCAACTTGCTCACCAGCAAACGGGTAGCGTCATAGCTTGTGCCAGTAATGTGGCACGCGTCTTTCAACCTAAAAAAGTTTTTCCCTTTTGACTGCAAAGTTTGCAGTAAATATGACTCTAGCTCACCTAATGTTTTAGCCATAAACCCCCTCATTTATTACGTGCAGATAATAGATGTTATTATAATCTATATTATACAAGAAATAATAAGGGCGTCAAGGGGGGGGTAAATTATCAAACCATCTCACCCGGCTTCAAACGGGCTTTGGGAGGGACAATGGCGCCGGCGGAAACAATGGCGCGATTGGCAACTACGGCGCCTTCTGAAATTTTTGCCTTGGAACCAACCGTACACCAATTGCCAATGATGGCCTTATTGACCTGCGCTTCACGGCCGATCATATTATCCGACCAGATGACCGAGCCTTCAATCCGCACTCCGTCAGCGATAACGCATTTATCACCGATAATTGAATCTTTTATGATGACCTCCCTGCCAATTAAACAGCGGTCGCCGATAATAACACTTCCTTCAAAGCGGGCAGAACTGTCAATTTGCTCCCGCTCGCCAATGAAAGTACAGCTCCCCACCTTTTTACCGGGGATTCGGATCCTTACCCTGCCCTGCATCGCGTCATAGCTTGACCGCATATACTGCTCAAGATTGCCGACATCGCTCCAATATTCAACCATCTTATAGCCATAAATCGGCGCGCTATTTTTTATCAATTGCGGGAAAAGCTGACGGCCAAAGTCATAGGGAGCGCCGGGAATCATTTTTAATACTTCCGGCTCCATCACATATACTCCGGTGTTAACAAAATGGCTTTGGGCTTCTTTGGGATTGGGTTTTTCTTGAAAAGCAATGATCTTGCCGTCCTCATCTTGTACAACCACTCCAAATTGGGAAACATCAGCAACCTCAAGAAGGGCTAATGTAACCAATGCTTTCTTTTCCTTATGATAAGCCGCCAAGCGGCTCAAGTTAATATCGGTCAACGCATCGGAAGAGAGCACCACAAAAGTTTCCTCAATATGGGCAATTTCTCGGGCCATTTTCAATACTCCGCCAGCCGTCCCTAATAGATTTTCTTCGTATGAATAGGCCAAATTAACTCCAAAAGCACTGCCGTCGCCAAAATAATTTTCTATCTGCTCGGGATGGTAATGGATATTAGCCACAATCTCATCAAAGCCATAAGCTTTCAGCAATTCGATATTGTGCTGCATGGTAGGGATATTGACGATGGGCACCATGGGTTTAGGAACAGCAATAGTCAGCGGCTCAAGACGGGTACCATAGCCGGCCGCCATAATGAGGGCTTTCATAAAGAATTAGGCTCTATGATGAAGCTTCCTTTGCTGTCTCCGGCTGATAAAATCAAGAAGAGAAATTACCCCGGCAAACACGGCCAATATTGACAAAAAAATAGGTATCATATAAAATGGGTCCATTAGTTTCCCTCCTTATCTTGATATCCGGATAAAACATAAAGAGAAAAAACATATATTAGCA
>JASEHX010000113.1 GCA_030018645.1 Candidatus Margulisiibacteriota bacterium
GCATAATTATCCTTATCCCTCACCCGCTAACGATCAAAACTCCCCCCTCTCCCACTGGGAGAGGGGGACAGGGGGTGAGGGATTTGGTATACTATACCTCAAATGCTTATAAATGTCATTCGCTCTGTCTTCTTTTATTTAATCCTGGTAATAACCTTTTTTCTTGGCACGACGATAACATTGTGCATCATTCCCTTCTTCGGTAATAAGCACCGGCCGTTTCAGGTGGCCGCCCGGCTTTGGGCAAAACTGCTGATTTTTTGCTCCCGTATCCCGCTCCAAATTTCTGGGCTCGAGAATATCGCTAAAAACCAAACCTATTTAATCGCCTCCAACCATCAGGGTGCGGCTGATATTTTAATTGTTCTAGCGGGATTGCCAATTAATTTTTTGTTTGCCATTAAGCAAGAACTATTTAATATTCCGGTCTTTGGCTGGTACCTGAAGAAAGCGGGCTATATTCCGGTTGACCGCGCATTAATTCTTAGCGCTTATAAGCTGGTTGATAATTTTGCCCAGCACCTTACAGCGGGAGAATCAATTTTGGTATTTCCGGAAGGGACCAGGACTAAAACCGGCGAGCTGGGCGCCTTTAAACGCGGCAGTCTTCTTTCCGCCCCCAAAGCTAACGTGCCGGTTTTGCCGGTGGCAATTTCAGGCAGTTTTCATTTAATGCCCAAGGGTTCAAAAATCATTGTCCCTCACCCGGTTAAAATGACGATTGGAGAACCTATCGCGATTGGCCCTGACGATGATTATGAAAAGAAAGTGGCAGAAGTCCACTCAACAATTCAATCGATGTTACAAATATCTAGCTAATTCCTTAATTCCATCTTTAATTGGAATAATTTCGATGTTCCCTTCGTGCATTCGTTGTTCTCCGCCATAAAAAAAATAGGCTTTGGCTTGCGGATAATCTTCTAGAAATAGTTTTAATCCGCTTAACATTGAATTAGTTGGCCGACCAGTCCTTTTGATCTCAAAGGCTTTAATCCCTTTTTCGCCATACAACACAAAATCCACTTCAACCTTGCTGGCCGTTTTCCAATAATATATTTTATAGCCTAAGCGGAGGTAGTCATTTAAGGCATTTAATTCCTGAAAGAAAAGCGTTTCCAGTGCAGCGCCCTCGGCTTCTTCCGGGGTATCTAGCGGCCCCATTGGCCTTAGTGTACGGTAAACACCAGCATCAAAATAATAAAATTTAGGGTGGGAAGTTAATGCCCTTCTGGATTTTTTAGTAAAAATCGGGACTCGATAACCAATCAACAAATCTTCAAGAATATTGAAATAGTTTTCTACCACTTTTCTTTCAATGGCACATTCACGGGCAATTGAAGAGATATTGAGGATTGCGCCTTGGGAAAAGCTGGCAGTTTCCAAGAAGCGGGTAAAAGCCCC
The DNA here is from genome assembly GCA_030018645.1 of Candidatus Margulisiibacteriota bacterium. Taxonomy (GTDB): domain Bacteria; phylum Margulisbacteria; class WOR-1; order O2-12-FULL-45-9; family O2-12-FULL-45-9; genus JASEHX01. The sequence goes on from JASEHX010000113.1 coordinate 1,402, forward strand.
TAAGTTTCGGGTTAGGCCTTCTTGCTGTATTTCCTCCTGCAAATAAGTTTTTACGTAACTTTCTAGGTATGCTTTAGGGTCGGCTTCAGTGTATGCAGAAGGAAGCTGGCCATAGGTTAATGAACGTTTTAGATCAAAATCATTTTCCAATTCTGCCGCCAACAGGTCAAAATACAATGCCAGCGGGAAAGTTGACTTTACCTAGGTCGTTTTACCGGTTCCACGGGGGCCAAAGAGGAAAAAGCTTTTATCTTTCGGCGGCTTTAATAATCTGGAATACATGCTTCCATTTTACTCTTATTTTTGGAGTTGTCAACTCCATTTCTATAAATTGGTCACATTTTGGCTATTTTATAGCTAATATACACTATCTACTTTTCACATTAATTCTGGGGGATTAACACGAAGGCGCTAAGACCTACCTGCCGGCAGGCACGGCACAAAGGAAAGCAAAATGCTAAAGCAGCTAAAGAGTCATTGCCAAGCTGCTTTAATTTTTGTTATACTTTCATTACCCATGCAATTAACCGGCAAAGCCAGGCAGTTTTATAATTCGCCCTCCGAAGCTCAATGAGCAAAAATTTCAAGATAACTCGCTCAGCCTGAGGCTTCGCTCCACTACTAAAAGGAAATATTTATCTTAGTTAATACGATAAACATGTAGGATGCTCTGCGAGAAGCACATAAAATCGGAAGGGGGAAAACTATCCTTCAGGGATATTCTTTTCGATGGGGATAATTGGGAAGAATACAAAAGCAATGAACAACCGGCTCATTATGTGGATGCCAAAAGACAAACAAAGCTGGAGAGAAAGAAAGCTGTAACCTATTCCTCCCGGATCCCCAAAGAATGGCAAGGCGTTTTAACCCTTTCCCCTTTTGATCATTTCTTGTAACATAAGCACTGATGATAATTAACCCATCCCCTTCAGGAGTAAGGGGGAAAAGAAACAAGGTGTTATGTTTTAATCCTGGCGGCAACACGGAAGCCAACCTTGTCGCCGCGCTCACCAGGGTTGTCAAGGTACCGGTGCGACCCGAAGAAGGAGCTTCGATCGCTGTACCAAGCGGAACCACCACGGACTTCGGTAAAATCACCGTTTTCAGGACCGGTTGGGTCGGTAGTCTGATCAAGCGGATAATTACCGAATCTTGTGCTTGTCTTTTCCCAAACAATGCCTGTCCCTCGCAAAATAGTCCCTGATTCCTGGCGGGAAAATTCATCAACTGGATAAACAGCCCTGAATCTACCGGGATGCTCATTCCATTCATTTCCCCATGGATATAATCTTCCATCTTTGCCACGTGCTGCATATTCCCATTGGGCCGCTGTAGGGATGAAAAATTCAAATTCTTGTCCTTCCTCATTGGTAAGATGAAGGGTATTTAACCAAGCCACGTACGCTTGGCAGTCTGCGTCATTAACATTGGTTTCTGGGTGTCTTGCTCGATCGGGGTCAGCCTCCTTAACCTTTCTACCATGATTTGAAGAATAACTCTGCGCCCCGTCAAATGCCGCCCACTCTCCCTGCGTTACCGGAAACCTTCCAATATAAAATGGTTGGCTAATGGTTACTTCCGTAGCGGTTGTTTTTTGATTACCAAATAATTGGCTGCCGTTGACTGGAAATGAGCCAGCGGGTACAAACATAAGTTCAGGCGTAGTAAATTGGAGAGCGCGGTTGGCCGAAAGGGCCATGACACGATCCAGTTCCGTTGCAGCTTGATCAATTTCATCGGCAGTTTTATCGAGAAGCCGGTCAAGGTTCATCAAGTAGCCTGCATCAGTAACAATCTCAACCCTCAAGCCGGCAAGAGCAAACAATGGCGCTGATAAACTTAATTTACCATCAACAAACAATTCAGAAGCTCTTCGATTCTTTCCATTAGGCGGCGTAATAGTAATACGTAAATGACGCCCTATAAAATTTTGCGGGGCGCCACCTTCCCTTCGTGGTCTACCAACCTGCATTTGTTCCACGGCAGTTAACCTCCGACCTGTTCTTGAAATATTTGTTCTTGAAATATTCATTTTTTCTTTCCTCCTCCGTAGATGGGTCTTGCTTTTTTTTTACCTAACCCGCTACAATGAGAGCTCCGAAAAATTGAGCGTTAAAAACTATCTTGTCAATCTTTTTGGGCTCCCAATATCTATCGACCCCCCCCCGAATAATTTCAGGCATTTTTTAAAATAACCTGGCGTTTCAACGAAAGTAAGTAATATCCTCTATTTTTGTCGTCGATAGTTGTCTTTGGCTGGCTTTGATAAATAACTAAATAATAGGTAAAATAGACGTGAACAACCCAATGGAATAGACGATAAAGGAGCAACTAATAATGCTAAAAATGAATCCAGGTTATACCGCAACTTTCTTTTCTCTGCCTTGATGCCACAGATATCCGGGCAGATATTGCCTTAATCAATGTTTTTCAAGGGTTACTATCCAGGCTTTTCTATCAGCCATGGCTTCCAATTACAAAAAGTTTG
>JASEHX010000114.1 GCA_030018645.1 Candidatus Margulisiibacteriota bacterium
GCCGGCACCTCCTGTTAAATTGTACCCGATTTCCTATCTCAACAGGTGGTCCAGTTTTCGGGGTCAATTATATTATAAAACTATTATTTCAATCCATTTGAGATTTTATCAGAATTAAAAGAATTTGCCGCCAACTGCTTGCCCGCCTGTATGCGGGCTTGAAAAGCATGCCAGCGAAACTTATAATTTAGTGAAGCTGGCAGAAAAACTTGCCTGTCCGCCGAAATGCAATGAAGGCGGAAAATTGTCCAATCCGAAAAGGTCGCCCCGATGAGGGAATTGGGCCAGGCCCATTATTGATGAAAATCGGTTCGCCTGCCCGCCGGCAGGCGGGGATATTTTCAAATGCGGTCAGCCAACCTAGGGGATCCCGACAGTATAGACCAGCAAGTAGCTGCCATCGGAAAGTCTTACCACTGCCGGTTCTTTAATTATAGTTGCTTCTAAGCTAGTGGAAGTTTCCAACGTTAGGCGGTCACCAAGATCAGCTTCCCAAGAAATGCCGTCAGTGGTATAAAAAGAAGTTATCGCGGCTTCTCCCCCGTGGGCATAAAATCTATATCCTCCGGGAACGGCAATGCCGCTGGCCATTGTCCTTTTTAGGCCATTGATTAAAAATACTTCTTCTTCGTCAAAAGTAAAACTCGTCCCATCAGAAGATGTGCCGTGTGAATTGGCTCCGGCAACGTCGGTATCGCCACGGGTAAAGATATGCCAAGTTGACCCAATAAGAAGGGTGGCGGGGTCAATCAAGCTTTTGCCGCTCCTGAAAAAAGCGACCCCTTTATTTGCAAAGTGAATTCCGTCGGTCCCTTCCGCATAATAAATGCTGGTGGTGGATTCGGATGACAGTTGGGCAGTTAGGTAAATTCTGAACGTTCCGTCGGGCAGAATCTGGGCATCGGGATCTACCGGTTCTGCCGCCATGTTATCAAAACCAGTAAGGTGTAAATATTTATAAACCCAAGTTAACCCATTGTCCAAAGATATGGCAACGACGGTTTTGTTGATTTCGTCTCCGACGGTCCAGCCTACATAATATAAATAAAGCCAGCCCCTGTTATCTTGAACTATACTAGGAACATCGCCTTGGTCGGTAATTATTGTGTTAGTGCGGGTAAAAGTTAAACCATCGGTTCCCGTGGCACTCATCAGGCGCAAGTTCCACGGGCCGCTCCCTTCGTCTGTGGTTTTACCGGTAGGCGGTGTAAAGTCACTGGTTAAAGTTGTGGTGGTTGAGCTGGTTGTCGTGGTTGAACTAGTGACAGTTGTTGAAGTGGTAGTGGGCCCATTATTAATTGACTGACCGCAGGAGTAAATAAACAGGGGAAGAAATAATACTGCAATTAACGTCCAGCGCATTGATTTTATTATAACATGTTCTTGACAGATAAATACTCGGATGTTAGCATCAACAGTAGTTTTTTCTTAGAGGATATTAGAAGAGGAGGAAAATTAAATGAAGAGTATTGGTATATGCTGGGGTGGTTTGTTTTTAGCCTTTTTTTTGTCTTTGAGTTTGGCGGGGACGGCCTTGGCGGATTTGCCGGATGATACTGCGCTTATGAACAAAGCTAAATCCGAATTTACCAAGCGAATCAATAAAGGCGTCGCAAAGGCGGAATTTGTGGAAAGTTATTGGGATTATGGAAAAAATGAGATCTCCCGCGACAAGAAATACATTTATTATGAAAAAACGGCTTATCGTACGCTCTACATCACTTCTGTGCCGGATGCAAGCGGCGCTTATGCCAAGTATATTGTTAACATGACCTATGTTAAACAAGATGGAGAGTGGACCTTTAAAAAAGCCTCGGTGCGGGAAAAGGAGGTGCTTGGAGCTGCAAAGATATCAGATGCAGTGTTAAAAAACCTGGTTGTAGAAAGCATGACGGCAGGGCATTCGTGGTTTTCTATGCCCTTTAAAGTTTATAGGATTCTTGATATAAAAATTGACTCCAGCCAAATGGTGCAAAGGTCAGATGAGATAATATTTGATGTGATTGCGACCATACAACGGGGAGACGGCAATTCTCTGTATACTGAAAAAGAAGTGATTAAAGCTGATTTTTTAAAAAAAGACGGTTCATGGCAATACCGGTTCGCGGACAGCAAATCAAAAAAAACATTAGATAAAAAGCTTTTAACTAAAGGAGAAATTGCCGCCTTGCTGGCCCAACAAAATTTAGAGCGGGATGGTTTTGCGAAAGTTTACCAGCCAGGGGAGACCACGGCCGCCGATAATCTTCAGGGCAAACCCGAACCGCAGGAATTGATTACCGCGGTTATAAAAGCTTTAGCGGCCGGGGAAGATTCCTTTAATGCCGTATTAGCATTAAGCAAAGCCGGAAAAACAGTCCAAAAGGGATCAATTTTAATGAAACCGGAATGGATTGACTGGCAGGGTTTCGAATGGATTGATGATAATACTTGTTACGCGTTGATTGAAATAAGATATAAGGCCTACGGCATGGAAGCCGGCAAAATTTGGCTAAGCAATTTACAGCAGTGGAGCGGCATCACTTTTAAGAAAAAGGATGGCGGCGGTTACACTGCCGTAAAAAGCGAACTGGTCGGCGAGCGTAAGATCAACGGGAAAACCAAGCAAAAGGCAATGAAAGCCACGTATTATTAATTCAGAACCATTGATGCCGCAAATAATACAGCTATTGCAATACGATAAATACCAAACGGAATAAAAGTATGTTTTTGGATGTAGTTAATTAAAAACTTAATGCTCAAGATTGCGATAATAAAAGATGTTATGAATCCGACCGCTAATACGCCGATTTGAGAAGTAGAAAAAGAACTGCCGCTCTTTAGCAGATCGAGAACCGATGCCGCCAGCATGGTGGGCACTGCCAGCAGAAAGGAAAACTCTACAATCGTTTGCCGCTTTAAGTTTAAAATTAATCCACCAATAATAGTGGCCGCCGAGCGCGAAACACCAGGAAACATGGCCAATGACTGAAATAATCCAATGGCAATACACTTGGAGTAGGGGATTTGGCTAATATCTGCCAGTGCTGAAGCGTCTTCCTTGTGCCACATTTCGAATAGAATCAAAATCAAACCGCCTAAGAACAGCGCCCACACAATGATCAGGTCATTGCTGATTAAGTAATTTTTAATCACTTTGTATAAGAGGAAGCCCAAAATAGCCGTAGGGATAAAAGCGGCCAGTACCCTCTTTAAGCTTTCCATATCCACCAAAAAGCGGCGCCAGTAAAGGACAATGACCGAAAGAATGGCCCCGAATTGGATAATAATCTCAAAGCTTTTTACAAAATCGGTCTGGGCAATTTGCATGACCTTGGCCGCCATCACCAAATGGGCGGTGGAGGAAATGGGGAGGAATTCGGTAACTCCTTCGATAATGCCTAGGATTAAACTATGTAGAATGTCCATGCTTCAAATTTATTATATCTAGCCGGCAAAGTCAAATTCCATTACCCCGGCCCGTTCTCGGGAAACAAAAACGCGGTCGGCTTCGACCATTAATTGTAGGGCTTCGTCCTGCAAAATTTTGTCCCATCCTATTTTATGTGGTTTTAAGCTATGTTTCTTTTATTCCTAAAATAGTCTCGACAAATGGCACTCTTGCGTAAAATGCGCGGGAGATGCTTCCATGACCAGATCCTTTAGTGCGAGGTTGAATAAAAACTCCCATTTCTCCACTTAATTGCTCAAATCCTTTTGCCTGAATAGCTTTTCTTGTAGATTCATAATCTTTTTTTATCTGTTTCCAATAATTTGTTGATAGCAAATCAAAGCTGTTTACATAGAGCAATTTAGAGGATGATTCCTGGTCATCGATTCGTTCTCTTCCACAAATAATCATTTTCTTCATTTTGTCAAACAGATGGCTGTTCTTAA
>JASEHX010000115.1 GCA_030018645.1 Candidatus Margulisiibacteriota bacterium
TGGTGAGATTGGTTTTCTTCCTGCTCAAGAACAACCAGCTCTACCAGTCGCCCGCTGAAAGGAGGCCCAACACTATTTAATTTTCAAGGTCCCGGATCGTTTCGATCTTGTCACTTTTCAAGATCATTGGAACTCGGTGTACCCATTTTATGTTTAATCTATTTAACTTAATCCAAATATTGCCTATTGACATATTACCGCATCACTTTATTTACGCTTAACTTGGTTAGAGGGGGGAAACCTTCTCCCTCCTGCCTGCCGGTTTACCCGCCGAAGGAGGGCAGGCAGGCTGGGAGAAGGGGGCATCTTTTACGCTAGTGGATGAGGGCGGGAGCGACAGTTTTACATCCACCAACCCCAGTTGCACCCTTTCAAACCCTTCCCACAGGTTAGCTTCTAAGTTATAGGCAAAATCGTAAAGTCTGTCATAGGACAGTTGATTGTAAAGATGCCCAAAGCCAAAACCAATTACATCTAAGGAGGCATTATCTTTTTTCAGCTTTAATTTAAGATGTTTGCCGCCGCTGCCAACCTGACGCATGCTCTCAATCTGCAATCCATATGACGCAAACACCGGCGGCTGATTGCCTTCCCCATAAGGGGCTAGTTTATCCAATTCTTTGACTAATGCCAGATTGATTTCCGCCGGATCTAGTTCGGCATCAATTTGAATTTTAACTTTTAGGTCTTCATCTGAAATTAGCCGATCGGCAGTTTCTTTGACGCGCCTTTCAAATTCGGGGATGTTTTCCAGCGTAATTTCAAACCCCGCCGCCCCTTCGTGCCCCCCAAAATCCAAAAATAGGTCGCGGCAAGAATCGAGCAGTTCATAGATACTAATGCCGTTAATCGATCGCGCTGATCCGCGCCCTACCCCTTCGTTGATCCCAATCAAAACCGTTGGCCGCCAATAATGTTCCGCTACTTTCGAGGCCACAATCCCAATTACCCCCGGGTGCCAATTATCGCCGTGCAAAGCAATAACCCGGTTCGCTTTAACATATTCTTCACTAATTTGTCCAAAAACATCGTCACGAATGGTTTCACCTATCCCCTGCCGCCGCGTGTTAATTCGTCCCAGCTCTGCGGCCAATTCGCGCGTTACTTGCGGATCATCAGACAAAAATAATTCAACCGCCTTTGAAGCATGCTCCAGCCGCCCGGCTGCGTTGATGCGCGGGGCCAGCATAAAATAGACGCGATCTTCCGTAATATCGCCGTTCAACCCAGCTGCTTCAATAAGATGTTTAATCCCTATTCGCTCCCGCTCATTTATCATGCGCAGCCCGTTGACCGCCAGAACGCGATTTTCTTCGGATAAAGGAACTACGTCCGAAAATGTACCCAGCGCCGCCAGATCAAGCAATGAAGTAAGAAAAGCCGCATCTTTGATCCCGGCAGTTTTTAGTACTGCCCAAGCAAATTTAAACGCCACCCCCGCGCCAGACAAATTTTTTGACGGATGGTCAGCCGCAATCAATTTCGGATTTACTAAAGCAAAGGCCGGCGGCAGCTGCGGCGGAATATTATGATGATCCGTCACAATGACCTCCATTCCTAGTTTATTCGCCTCTTCCACCTCGGCCGCACTGGCAATCCCGCAATCAACCGTAATGATCAATTTTGTCCCATCCCCGGCAATTTTATTGGTAGCATCAATTGATAAGCTATAACCCTCGCCATAGCGGTGTGGGATGTAATAGGAAGCGTTTATTCCCAAAAAGCGCAAAACCAGCACGATAATGGCCGTCCCGGTAACCCCATCTACATCATAATCCCCGTAAACCACCACTTTTTCGCCTTTTTCTTTAGCCACTAAAACTCGTTTGGCCGCCTTTTCCATGGCCGGAATTTGCATGGGATCGCGCAGGTGGGCTAATTTAGGATGTAAAAAGGCATCTGCTTTTTGAAAGTCGGTAATGCCTCGATTGATTAAGATGGCAGCAATCTGGGGAGAAACTGCTATTTGCTGGGCAAGCGCATTTGCGACCTCGCATTGTTGCCCGCAAATTTGCCAAATGGAATCGTTCACGCTTTTTTAATCAAGAATAATTTCTGCCCGTATTCAACCGGCTGGCCGTTTTCTACTAAGATTTTCACCACTTTGCCGCGCACTTCCGATTCAATTTCATTGAAAAGCTTCATCGCTTCTACAATACAGACAACCTTCCCCGGCTCAACCTCATGTCCGGTCTCTATAAAAGGCGGGGCTTCCGGCGACGGGGCGCGGTAAAAAGTGCCGACCATCGGCGACGTAATCGCCACCAATCCATCTTCTTCCTTCTCTGCTGGCAACTGGCTACTGGTTACTGGTAACTGGTTACTGGTTACTGCCCCTGGATGATGAGCAACAACTCCGCCTGACTCCCGTTTTACTTCGTATTTGACCCCGCCTTCCTCAATCGCTAATCCCGAAATTTCCTCGTCTTTCACAACTTTAATTAACTTCTTAATTAATTCCCAATCAACCATACTTTAGGCCCTCCCGAGATATTTACCTTCTCTAGTATCCACCTTGAGGACATCACCAACATTGACAAAAAATGGAACATGGACTACTGCGCCAGTTTCAACTGTAGCCGGTTTTCCGCCCGAAACCGTGTCGCCTTTGAAGCCAGGTGAAGTTTCCGTTACCTTAAGTTCTACGGCTGCCGGCAGATTAACATCTAACGCCTCGTCACCGTGAAAAGATATCCCAACTACAAAGCCTTCTTTTAAATATTTGGCGGCATCGCCCACTTTTTTGGCCGGAATGGCAATTTGTTCAAAAGTGGCCTGGTCCATAAAGTGGAAATCGGAGCCGTCAGAATAGAGAAATTGCATTTGTTTGAAATCAATGTGGGCGGTATCAATTTTTGCTCCGGGTTTAAAGGAGCGCTCAATAATTGCCCCGGTCCGCAGGTTTTTAAACTTGATCTTGATCCAGCTTTGCTGTGCCGCCCTCTGCAGGTGGTACTCGATACAGCGAAAAAGCTGGCCATCTAACTCAACTGTAATGCCCGGTTTTACTTCATTAATGGGAATTGCCATCGTTTGATTATTATAGCAACTAGAGAAGCCCTTTTCAAATTCATAATTTCGCCCAGCTTTAGCTTTCGAGATTTAACCTACTCACCAAAACCGGGCAGTTTTAATTTGCCCCGACCAAATCGGGGGCGGGAACATACGAATTCCGGCCGTTTTATGTCCTGGCGGCAACACGGAAGCCGACATCGTCGCTGCGGGACTCTGGAGAGCTGCAGTCCCGGTACGCCCCGCAGAAGCTGTCTTGCTTGCTGATCCAAACGGAACCGCCACGGATCTCAGTAAAATCAGCACTTTCGGGGCCGGTTGGGTCGGTAGTCTGACCAACTGGATAATCACCATATTTTGTGCTCATCCTTTCCCAGACAATCCCCGTCCCTTGCAAAATAGTCCCTGGTTCCTGGTCATAAAATTGGTCAACTGGATAAGTAGCATTGACATAACTGGGATGCCCTTCCCATTCGTTTCCCCATGGATATAATCTTCCATCTTTGCCACGTGCCGCATATTCCCATTGGGCCGCTGTAGGGACGAAAAATTTAAGTTCTTGTCCTTCCCCATTGGTAAGATGAAGGGTATTTAACCAAGCCACGTACGCTTGGCAGTCTGCGTCATTAACATTGGTTTCTGGGTGTCTTGCTCGATCGGGGTCAGCCTCCTTAACCGTTCTGCCATGATTTGAAGAATACTTCTGCGCCCCGTCAAATGCCGCCCACTCTCCCTGCGTTACCGGAAACCTTCCCATATAAAATGGTTGGCTGATGGTTACTTCCGTAGCAGTTGTTTTTTG
>JASEHX010000116.1 GCA_030018645.1 Candidatus Margulisiibacteriota bacterium
CATATTTTCCATGCGCTTCTTTTTTTCTTCGGGCGGCATATCGCAGGCCAATTTTATGGTGTCGCAAAATTCCTCAAGGGAATATGGATTAATTTGCAGAGCATCGTGCAATTCTCTGGCCGCTCCGGTAAATTTGCTAAGGATTAATACTCCGGCCGCTCCGCTTTTTGACGCTGCATATTCTTTGGCCACCAGGTTCATGCCGTCATGCAGTGAGCTGACGATGCAAATATCTCCCATACGGTAGTAAGGCAGAATCTCCTCCGGAGTAAAATAACGTTTTAAATAAATTATGGGTTTCCAGTTGCCGCTCATATACTGGCTGTTTACTTTTTCAATCTGCGCTTCTATCTCATTGGACAAATTGATATAGCTCTTAATCTTGGTTCGGCTGGGCGAAGACAATTGGATCAAGACAAATTTATCCCTGTATTCCGGATATTTTTCCAGGAACCGGTCTACGGCCAAAATCCTTTCCACAATACCCTTGGTATAATCAATCCGGTCAACTCCTACCGCAACTCTTTTGCCCTCCAAATCATATTGATTCTTGATCCTTTCGTTTTCTTCTGTTTCTTTGGCGGAAAGGAATGCTTTAAACGGCCCGCCAATGCTGATGGGAAAGGGCCTAACCAGCGTTTCTTTGCCGGATCGGACAATGCTGTTTTTTTCATTGTCCACGCGACATTCCAGCAGGCGATTGGCCGTATCGAGAAAATTATTGCAATGGTACTGCACGTGGAAACCGATCAGGTCGCAGCCCAGCATACCGTCTAGTATTTCTGCCTGATACGGGCAAATGGAAAAGACCTCCGGATTGGGCCACGGGATATGCCAGAAGAGGGCAACGGTCGCGTCCGGCCTTTTTTCTTTTATCATTTTTCCCAGCAGCGTAAAATGATAATCCTGGATAAAGACAAAAGCATCTTTTGCCGGCAGTTCTTCTATAATGCTGTCCGCGAACTTTTGGTTCACTTTTTTATACATCTGCCAGTCGGTCTCCCGGAAAACGGGACGCGTGTAAGTTATATGGCAAAGCGGCCAGAGGCCTTCGTTGGAAAAACCATAATAAAACCCGTCTTCTTCTTCCGGCGTCAGCCAGACCCTCTTTAAGATGTAACGGATATCTTCCGGCGGGACGCCAAGCTTGTCCTTCGAATTGACAAACTGCCGGTCTGCATTGCCGCTGCCAAGCGCGATCCAGGTGCCGCCGCAGGCCCTCATTATCGGGTCAATGGCGGTAACTACCCCGCTGGCCGGTTTAACACACCTTACTATTCCTGTCTGATCTTCCTTTACGTGCATAAACGGCTCCCGGTTGGAAACAACCACCATCGAGCTGCTCCCCAGTTTTGCCCGCACAAGGTCCTTTAATTTGCCCTCGGTCCAGATCTCATCTTTTTTCAATCGGACTGCCGCGGCATCGGACATGGTTTTTCTTGCTACCCGCAAGCTTAAGGCAATCTGTTCAACTTCGCTGGCCAATTTGCCCAATACCCCCTTTTCCTTTATTCCATGCATGTCGCTGGTTTCGCCTACTTGAAATTGCTTAAACCAGGTAGTTAATTTTTGCACTGGCAGCATGAACATTTGCCTTAGGGTTAAAGCTGTAATTAACAGCAGAGAGGCGATGATAATTACCAACGTTATGATTACGCTTCTCCATAAGTCCATAGACCGCGCAAAAACATAAGATGTATCGTATATCATTTCCACCATTCCTAATACCCTATCTTTATCGTCCAGCACAGGAATTATATGGCTATAGACATATAATTTTTTATATTTACCGACCCGATCCCGGGTTTGCTTATTTTTTAGAATATCTTTATAGTATTCTTTGCCTTCATCTTTCCAATCTTGAAATCTTTCGGTAATGGCGATTAGTTTTCCGTCTTTACCATAAAGCGCACACCCCTGGATCATTTTTTTGTTTTGGAATTTTTTGACCAGGCGTTCGGCCCCGGCAATATCATGCTTGGAAAGCACAAAGTTGGCCGATAGTTCTACGCTTTCGGCAACGGTCTTTGCCTTTCGCTTAAGATCATCCATGGTTGCTTCTTCAGCCAACCTTACTTGGATAATGCCAAAGATAATTATTACCAATGAAACAATTATTATTAGAGGGGACGCAAAATTGATTATTTTTTTCATAAATAAAAACCCCTCCAGTTCGTCGCTGGACCCAAAATTATTATGCTGTTTTGAAGATCCTTTGTCAATCAGTGCAATAAGCAAATAGTTTAGTTTTGAAGTTTAAATGGCACTTGCAAATTATCGCTTGACACTTATTGTCCCATATAATATGATATAGCAGTAAACAATCCAAAAATGACCGCAAAATTTTCCAAATTTATCCAAATATAGTTAATAAATCCATAATTGATAATTACTTAAAGGGGGGGGTAAACAACAATGGACATCGTTGATCTGGAAGGAAAAACACTGCAGGAGCTGTATAGTATTGCCAAGGAACTTAATATTGCCAATACCCGCTCGCTCAAGAAACACGATCTTATCTTTAGGATTCTTGAAGCCCAAACCGAAAAGAACGGCAATATGTTCACCAAAGGGGTTTTAGAAATCCTTCCCGAGGGCTACGGTTTTTTGCGCACCGCCGGTTATTTACCCAGCCGGGAAGATGTTTATGTTTCCCAAACCCAAATTCGCCGCTTTGACATGCAAAACGGCGATTTTGTTTCCGGCCAAATTCGCCAGCCCAAAGAAGGCGAAAAATATTACAGCTTGCTAAAGATCGAAGCGATCAACAGCACCAACCCGGAGCAAAACCGCGATCGTATCCCCTTTGACAACCTTACTCCTATTTTCCCGGATAAGCGCTTTACCCTGGAACATGATAAATGCCCGATTGCTTCCCGCTTGATTGATTTATTAGCTCCCATTGGCATGGGGCAAAGGGCCATGGTGGTTTCACCGCCCAAAGCTGGAAAAACCACTATATTAAAGAACATCGCCAATAGCATTTCGGCTAATTATCCAGAAACAATCATCAAGGTTTTATTGGTGGATGAGCGGCCGGAAGAAGTTACCGACATGGAAAGATCGGTGAAAGGCGAAGTGGTGGCTTCCACCTTTGATGAGCCGCCCGAAAATCATATTCATATTGCAGAACTATTGCTTGAATCTTGCAAGCGCTTGGTTGAAGCCGGTAAAGATGTGGTTATTTTCCTCGATTCTATCACTCGCCTGGCTCGCGCTTACAACTTAGTCACCCCCCCCTCCGGTCGAACCTTATCCGGCGGTCTTGACCCCACCTGTCTCCACCGCCCAAAAAGATTTTTCGGCGCGGCCCGCAACATTGAGGACGGGGGCAGTTTATCCATTATCGCAACTGCCTTGGTGGATACTGGATCAAGAATGGATGATATTATTTATGAAGAATTCAAAGGCACCGGCAACATGGAACTGCATCTCAACCGCAAATTGGCCGATCGAAGGGTTTTTCCCGCCATTGACGTTAAATTATCAGGAACGCGCCGCGAAGAACTCCTGCTGGAAGAAAAAGAGCTCAAGAAAGTGTGGCTGTTGCGCAAGGTAATGGACAGCTACGATACCGCCGAAGGCACCGAACAGCTCATTGAGCGTTTGAAAGAGTTTAAATCGAATAAGGCGTTTTTAGAGTCGGCGGAAGTAAAGTAGGAAATTAGCCCTCACCCCTAGCTAAGTTAATCTTACCCTCCCCTCTCCCAGCGGGAGAGGGGAAATTAGGTTAATTTATTTATACGGTAAAGCTAAGCACTGTAAAAG
>JASEHX010000014.1 GCA_030018645.1 Candidatus Margulisiibacteriota bacterium
CCTCCCCCTTACTAAGGGGGAGGGCAACACTTAATCTTAGTTAGAGGGGGTAAGCTCGTGAATACTTAGATTGGAAACACCAAAGTAAACCTCGCCCCTTTCCCTTCTTCACTTTCCAAAGTGACCGATCCATTATGTAAATTCATCACGTGTTTAACGATTGCTAAACCTAGACCTGTCCCTCCCAAGTCCCTTGAGCGGGCTTTATCGACCCGGAAAAATCTTTCAAATATCCTGGGCTGATGTTCTTTTGGGATTCCAATGCCGGTATCAGCAATAATGATGGATAATGCTCCCTTTTCTTGCCTGCAAGATATTTCAATCTTTCCGCTTTCGCCGGTATAATTGACCGCATTATCCAGCAAGTTTAAAATTGCCCGGTAAATATGCTCTTCAATTCCGACAACCTTATGTTCTGATTGGCCGCAATTAGTTGAAATGGATATTTTTTTCTTTTCGGCTTTAGGTTGGATGGTTTCAATGGCTTTTAGCATAATATTTCTCAAATCAACCTCCGCAAATGCTCCCAAATCTTTCTTGGTTTCAAGCTGTGACAGTTCTAAAATGTCGCTGATAAGATCGGACAACGAAGCGGCATGCTTATTGATCTTCTCTAAAAATTCAATATTATGCTTTTTATCTTCGATTGCGCCATTTAAAAGTGTTTCCACGTAGTTACGGATAACGGTCAGCGGGGTTTTTAATTCGTGTGACACATTCGCTACAAACTCTGACCGGTAATTTTCCAGCTTCTTGATATCGGTTATATCGTGCAAAACGCAAATCGCGCCCAGCACGTTCTTTTCCTCGTCAGATATTAGACTAGTTCTTACAATTAATGAGGCCTGGAAAGGCACAACAATATCAATCTCTTGGCTGATAGGCCTTCCATCCCGCAGAGAAGTTTCCATTATATCGGCAATTTCATTATTGCGGGTGCCTTCGCGCACCGTTTTGCCTACTACTTCCGGCTCGGTTATGTTAAACATTTTTTCAATGGCCGGGTTAGCTAAAATGATATGGCCCTCGCGATCAACCGCTAATACCCCTTCTGACATACTGTGCAAAGCCGCGTCTGATATGCCCTGCTGGGCTTGCAGGAGCTGGGAAGTTTCGGAGAGCTTTTCTTCGGCCGATTTGGCGGCAGCCTGCAGTTCTTTTAATTTAGCGGCCGATAATATATGAAATGGCAGATCAGGCATGGAATTTATACCCTACCCCGCGTAATGTCTGGATGTATTTGCCGGCCTTGCCCAATTTTTCCCGCAAGCGCCTTACATGGACATCCACCGTGCGAGTTTCAATGGCTACGTCGACTCCCCAGACCTGATCGAGCAGTTTTTCGCGGCTGAAAACTCTATCCGGGTTCGAAGCCAGGTGCTGCAGGAGTAAAAATTCTTTGGCCGTCAATTCAACCATCTTTCCGGTTACTTTAACGGCATGCTTATCCGGATCAACTTCAAGGTTGGGGTATTTTATTGCGGCCGGCGGGATAGCCGCTTTAGCCCCATAACGTTTCAGGATAGTTTTTATACGAGCAACCAATTCGCGCATGCTAAACGGTTTGGTAATATAATCATCGGCCCCGATCTCAAGGCCGACAATTTTATCTACTTCTGATCCTTTGGCGGTAAGGATAATTATCGGGATATTGGCAGTTTTTTCTTCTTTTTTTATGATTTTACAGATGTCCAATCCGCTCATTCCGGGCAGCATGAGGTCCAGCAAAATTAAGGCGGGGCTCTTTTCCCGGGCAAAACGCAAGCCGGTTAATCCATCAAAAGCCTTCGAGACCTTGAATCCTTCTTTTACCAGGTTATACTCAATGCTTTCAGCTATATCCCTTTCGTCTTCGATAATGAGGATATTAGGCATGTTCATTAAAAATTAGTTTCGGCTTGGTCTAATCTTGGGTGAGCCTTGTCCTTATCAGACACAATTACTTTGCCGCCCACTTGTTCAACTGGCCATTTGATATTGATGGCAGGATCATTCCAGATAATTGCCCTTTCATTTTCCTGGCTGTATAAACCGGTGCATTTATAATGGACATAGGTGTCATCTTCTAACGCCAAAAATCCATGGGCAAACCCAGGGGGAAAATAAAGCATTTTTTTGTTTTCGCCAGAAAGCACTTCCCCATACCATTTCCCAAAAGTGGGAGATTTTTTGCGGATATCTACCCCTATATCAAATATTTTGCCCTGTAGACAAAAAACCAATTTTCCCATTGGACTAGGGTTGATTTGATAATGCAGTCCCCTAACCACTCCTTTATGCGACCAGCTAAGGTTGTCCTGGATAAACTGTTCATAAAAATGGTTCCGCTCAAAATCGCCTTTATTGTAGGTTTCCATGAAAAAACCCCGACCATCGGCAAAAGCCTTGGCTTCGATTAAAAGCAATCCATCAAGCGGGGTTTTATTAAATATAAATTGACCCATGATGTTTCTATTGTAATGATAATAGCATGGCAAAAGAAGACGGTCAATTTATTTTGTTTACGCGCATATCTTTGCGAGCATAAAAATAAGCATTTCCGGCGGAAATCAAGGCTGAAACAGCCAAAACTGTTTCCCAATGCGGAGCTCCCGCAATCAGCAAAGCATTGGATATTTGGATATCGGCAAACCCCGTCCAAAAAACAGCGTATGGAGCGGTTTGCCAAAAAATAATATCAAATTCCTGCCAGAATTTTGGTTTTGCAGCTTCAGTTGCGCCAAGGATGGATGCCTCTTGGGTAACAGCATAAGCATTGCTTATAAAAAACGAAAAAAGAATAAATATGATTAACAACTTTTTCAGCATATAAGCCGCCATACCTTGTAGAGAGCAGTAGTAAATTATAACATGAATCTGCTAAGATAAATTATGCAAATGGTCAAAATTGGCAGTCAAAACATCGATGCCAATATTTTTCTGGCTCCCATGTCGGGCTGTACCGACCTGCCTTGCCGTTTAATTTCCCGTGATTACGGGGCTAAATTTTGTTTCTATGAAATGATCGATGCCCATTCGCTGATCTACAAAAGCGTCAAGGGTGATTCGGAATATTTTAAAACCACCCATAATGACTGGCCAATCGCTGGACAGCTTTTGGGCGCCGATGAAGAAACCATGCTCAAGGCGGCAAAAATATTCCTTTCCCTGCGCAAACTATCTTTTCTCGATATCAACGCCGCCTGCCCGGTCAAAAAAGTTATCAAAAAGAAAGCCGGGGCTACTTTACTTAAGAATCCCACCCAACTCAATAAGATTATCAAAACGCTGGCAACGAAGCTAGATCTGCCCATTACCGTTAAATTAAGAATTGGATATACTAAAGCCGACAATAAAGAAATCGTTAAGATCGCTAAGGATTGCCAAAAGCATGGGGCTTCTGCCATTTTTATCCATGGCCGGACGCAAAAACAAGGTTATTCTGGTGAAGTTAACTACCAAGCAATCGCAGCTGTTAAAGAAGCGGTAAATATTCCTGTCTTTGGTTCCGGCAATATTTTTACACCCGAATTAGCAAAAAAAATGCTGGACGAAACCGGCTGTGATGGGATTATGGTTGCTAGGGGAGCATTGGGCAATCCTTGGATTTTTAGAGGCATTGAACAATATTTACAAACTGGGACGGTCTTGCCGGCCCCGTCCCGGGAAGAACGTTTAAAAGCAATGCGGATCCATTTAAACTACATCCTGCAATACAAACATCCCAAGAATATGATTGGTTTCTTACGTAAGATTGCGATTTGGTACACCAAGTCATTCCCCAATGCCAGCAAAATGCGGCAGGAGATTGGGGAAATGAAATCGGTTGAGGAACTAATCACAACCCTCATCCGCTAGCGTTAAAGATTTGCACCTTCTCCCAAAGGGAGAAGGTAACTTAGTTACTTCACAAAACTACCCTCTCCCTCCTGCCTGCCGGTTTACCCGCCGAAGGAGGGCAGGCAGGCTGGGAGAGGGGGGATTATTTTTTGGATAGTGGGTGAGGGATAATGGCGCTAGCTTTGAGAAATATTTCTTTAACTAATTTTGATTATTTTATGATAAAATAGCCAACATGCCCAAAAAGTTTGCAGAATTAATCCGATTAGATTATTCAAACGAAAAATACTTGAATGATATTTCTGCCAGCGAATATTATGGCTTTCCCCTTCAACCAATCATTGATGCCGAGCAAGTTCTGCTTTCCATGGACAAGAAATCAGCCGCCTATTTTTCCATGGAGTACGGCCTGGCGCCCAGCGTTTACCATACATTCAAAACCGCCAATCCGATCAATAAAAATAATGTCCTTTCGGAACATGAAGTTTTTTCCAACATGAAAGATATGGATTATTACCATGTTTTGCCGGTAAAAAAGATCCTGGATTTACCTATATACAGCGGAGGGCTGGGCGTCTTAGCGGGCGACACTTTGAAATCAACCGCGGATCTTCAATTATCATTGGCGGCGATCGGCATTTTATGGAATAAGGGCTACTTTCACCAGAAATTCTGGTTTAAAGCCGGCGGCCAGGTGCCCGAAGCGCTGGCCTGGGATCCCAATTCCTATCCCGGCCTTGTCCCGCTTAAACCTAAAGTTAATATCACCTTGAGCGGACAAAAGCTCTATTTGCGGTTATGGAAATATTATGTATACTCTAATAACCTAAAACACGCTCTCCCTCTAATTTTGCTGGATGCTAATTTGCCCGAAAATCCTGAATTTTTCCGCGATTTAACTGACCAGCTCTATAAAAGCACCAACAATTGGATAAAAATTGCCCAAAGGATGATCTTAGGGATCGGCGGAATTAAAGCCCTAGAGGCCTTGGGATATTCAATTAATCAGTACCATCTCAATGAAGGCCATGCGGCGCTGGCAATTACTGAAAAAGCCAAGAAAGAACCAATTGAAGAGCTAAAGAAAATATTTGCCTTCACCTGTCATACACCGGTTGAAGCCGGCCACGACCGCTTTGATCTGCAGGAACTGGAAGCCGCTCTGGAAAAAGAAAATACAGAAATAGTTAAAAAGTTTGGGCGGGACGAGCGCCATCCGCATATTGCCAACTTTACTATGCTGGCCCTTAACACCTGCGAAAAGGTCAATGGAGTTGCCCAAAAACATGGCGAAGTCATGCGCCTCCAATTCCCCAAATACCAGGAGCAGATCAAAAGCATTACCAACGGCGTGCATACTTTCACCTGGATATCCCAGCCAATCCGCGAACTACTGCATAAATATAAGCCGCAAATCGGTGATTTTGAAAATGACCCGACCCTCTTAAAAAACGTTCAAAATTTAAAATCAAATATCAAATTCAGAGAAGACCTATGGTCGGCCCACTTGCAAAACAAAAAAGGACTATCAGAATTCCTAAAATTCTGGTTTTTCCATGAAAAGGTCTTTACCCTTGCCTGGGCGCGCCGGCTGGCGCTTTACAAGCGCCCCGGCATGCTGCTGCAGGATGTCAATCGCTTGCTCGATATTGCCCAAAAGGTCGGTCCCTTGCAAATTATTATCGCCGGCAAAGCCCATCCGGCTGACACCCCCGCCTCCCTGCACATGGATGAGATATTGGAAAAAATTACAACCTTGAGCGGCGAGCGTAAGTTTATCCGCATTTGCTTTTTAGAAAACTATGATACTTATTTTGCCAAGATCTTGACCAGCAGTGTAGATGTGTGGCTCAATAATCCCCTCCCCCCCTTTGAGGCCTCCGGCACCAGCGGCATGAAGGCCATTGTCAACGGGGTTGTGCAATTCAGCACCCTTGACGGCTGGGTGGTGGAAGCGGCGGATAAGAATATCGGCAAAATTTTCGGCTATGTCCCCAAACCCAATGAAATTGGCGGAGAGAATAACCTGCGCCTGGAGGAAGACGCCCAGGAATTATACAAAGGGCTGGAAGAACTGGCCTTGCAGTATTATTTGACTTTAGTTGGGAAGCAAACTATTACCGAATCCCAATGGATTGATATGATGGTCAACTGCATCAGCGAAAGCGGTTATTTTAACACCCATCGCATGGTTGCTGAATACAATACGAATATTTGGGGATTATAAATGGATAAATGGTGGGAAAAAGACACGCCGGCTATCGCCGGTGAACTGGAAAGCAATCTCACTTCCGGACTATCATCCTCCCAAGTCCTGGCTAAACTGACCAAATACGGCCCCAACCAATTATTAGAAAAAAAAGGCCGCTCGCCCCTCTCCATCTTTCTTGACCAATTCAAGGATTTTATTATCTGGGTATTAATTGGAGCAGGACTAGTTTCCGGCTTCCTCAAAGAATGGATCGATGCCGCAGCTATCATCGCTATTGTTATTATTAATGCCATTATGGGATTCATCCAAGAATATCGCGCTGAAAAATCGCTGGCCGCCCTAAAAAAGCTGTCATCCCCCAATTCCAAAGTCATCCGTGACGGGCAACTGGTAATCATCCCCTCCTCCCATCTAGTGCCGGGAGATTTAATTGAACTGGAAGCCGGCGACAACATCCCCGCCGACTGTCGGGCAGCCTATTTAACTCCCAGTTTTGCCTGCCATGAAGCCAGCTTAACCGGAGAATCAACTCCGGTTGAGAAAACTTCCTTAGCCCTCAAAGAAAATAACGTCCCGCTAGCCGAGCGGGCCAATATGTTGTACATGGGCACGGCAGTCGTCAGCGGCAAAGGAAGAGCAATTGTGGTTGAAACCGGCATGCACACCGAGTTGGGAAAAATTGCCGGTATGCTCCAGCAAATTGAGCAAGAAACTACTCCCTTGCAGAAGAAATTGGAAGAATTCGGCAAATGGATTGTTTATCTTTGTTTTGGCTTGGTTGCGATGATTTTCCTGCTGGGTTATTGGCGCGGCGGCGACGTCTTGGAATTATTTCTTACTGCGGTCAGCTTAGCAGTTGCGGCCATCCCCGAAGGTTTACCGGCTGTGGTTACCATTGCTTTAGCGCTTGGCATCCAAAGAATGGTAAAGCGGCATGTCCTAATCCGAAAACTGCCGGCGGTAGAAACGTTGGGCAGTGCCAGCGTGATTTGCAGTGACAAGACCGGGACATTAACCAAAAATGAAATGACGGTCCAGGCAATTGAGGCCGCGGACACCAACCAAGCGTTAACTTGTGCTGTCCTTTGCAACGGCGCGCAAATTAAAGAAGACAGCAAGTATGTCGGCGACCCCACCGAAATTGCCCTATTGGTTGCCGCTAAAAAAGCGGGAATTGAAAAAGGGCTATTAGAAAAAGAATATTCATTTGTAGAAGAGATCCCTTTTGATTCGGTCCGCCGAAAGATGACGATTGTACGGCAAAAGGGCCAAGAAAAGTTTGCTTTTGTAAAAGGTGCGCCTGAAGCCGTGTTGGCAAATTGTGTATTAAGTGAAACAGATCGCCAAAAAATTGCCCAATCCAACGCTGATCTAGCCAGCCAAGCCATGCGCGTACTAGCCCTTGCTATGCGTCCGCTAAATGCCGGGGAAAACCATTATTCGGCTGAAGCAATTGAAAACGAACTGATCTTTTTAGGACTAATCGCCATGCTTGACCCCCCGCGGGAAGAAGTTAAAACCGCCATTGCCGATTGCGTCACGGCCGGCATAAAAACAGTGATGATTACCGGCGACCACAAAAATACGGCGGTTGCTATTGCCAAACAATTAGGATTCTTCAAAGAGAACTCATTGGCTATTACCGGCGAAGAGCTTGACCGCCTGAATGACGAAGAATTTAAATCTAAATTGAGAAATATTTGTGTTTATGCGCGCGTTTCCCCTGAAAACAAACTGCGTATTGTGCGCGCTTGGAGGCAAGCCGGCGAAGTGGTGGCCATGACCGGCGACGGAGTTAATGATGCCCCAGCCGTAAAAGAAGCCGACATTGGCGTTGCCATGGGCATTACCGGCACCGATGTTACCAAAGAAGTGTCCGACATGGTGATTACCGACGACAACTTTGCCTCCATTGTTGCCGCGGTGGAAGAAGGCCGGGGCATTTTTGACAATATTCGCAAATTTGTCCACTATCTATTATCCTGCAACGCCGGAGAAATACTGGTAATGTTTGCCGCTTCTCTCTTTGGTCTGCCCACTCCGCTTTTGCCAATTCATATTCTGTGGGTTAATTTGATAACCGATGGATTGCCGGCTTTGGCTTTGGGAACGGATCCGGTGGATCCAAATGTTATGCGCCGCCCTCCCCGGCCGGCAAAAGAAGCTGTCATTACCGGAGAAAGAGCGCGCCGGATGCTTTTGCAGGGGTCATTTATTGCCTTTTGCAGTTTAGCTGCCTTCCTGTATATTCTTTTAATTGAAGATGGGGGGCTGGGACGCGCCAGGACGGGAGCATTTATTGTATTAGCCTGTTCGCAACTCTTTCATGCCTTCAACTGCCGCAGTGAAAGTCGCTCTCTTTTTAGCTTGGGGATTACAACCAACCTCAACTTGGTTTGGGCCGCCCTTTTCTCTTTCATGCTGCAAATGGCCGTAATCTATACGCCCTTTTTGCAAATGGTCTTTAAGACCGAGCCGCTGGGATTATTCGATTGGTTCCTAGTTATTGCTTTATCTTCTTTGCCGCTGTGGGGAGTTGAGTTCATTAAGCTTCGCAAGCAACTTACAACTCAATACTCACACTAGCTAAATTAAAGCCAAATCCACCAACACTTTTTCAACCGAAGGATCTTGGGATTTAAGACCAAAAAAACTTGGATTAACCGTCCTATACTCAAAATGCTTCTTATCCAGGCAATAACGGTCCCAGTCGGATAATTTAAAACCCAGGCAGGGAGCAATCTTTTTCAAAAGATCAATCGGGACCGGAACTTTAAAATAGATTTTCCTCTTATAGTATTGGCACATTTGGTCAATAAATTGGTCGGCAGTGATCAAAGAGTTGCCTAAAACATATTCTTTCTGCTTAGTTTCGTTCTTCAGCAAATAGTCAACAATTAAGGCGATATCGCGGGCATGGATATAGTGAAAACTGACATCAATCGATAGAAAGCGCAATAGCCAAAGCCATTTCACGGCCGCTTTAATTCCTCCGGTTGCATGCGAATAGGGGTGCTTTTCATCCCCCCCCAGCACCCAGGTGGGAAAAAGGGTAATGATCCGGTCATAGACCGCCAACTTTCCTAATTCCTTATAACACAGATACTTCCCGCGAATATAAGAGGTTGCAAATTTATCCAGCCCTTCTACGATCTTATTGTCCGGCCCCAAAAGACTGGCAGTGGAAAAATAGATGATTTTCTTTACTCGATTGGGATCAAGCTGTTCAAACAATTCAAGCGTATGTTCATAGTTCAGTTGGGTTTCCCCCCACCCCGCCGCAATATGCACCACCCCGTCCATTTGTTTCAATACATCTGCGTGGCAAAGGATATTGTCCATAATATCTTGAACGATAGTAATATTTTTATAAGCTGAAGGATTAAACTTTAATTTTGCCGGGTTGCGGACAAAGAGAAATAAATGATAATCCGGGTTTGCCGCAAGGGTATCAAAAACATAATGGCCGACACACCCGCTAATGCCAGTGACAAAGATATTTTTCATCGATTAAAGCCGTGCAAATCCTTTTTCTAAGTAATTGATAACATAATCGGCTACGGCATTCTCTAAAGAAGTCAGTGAATATTGGATGCCCGATTTATTAAGTTTATTAAGATCTGCTTCCGTAAAGTATTGATATCTGTCTTTTATGGCTTCCGGCATAGCAATGTATTCGATGTTTACCGGCAGTTTTAAGGCGGCAAAAATAGCTTTGGCCAGATCATTCCAAGTGCGGGCTTTCCCGGTCCCAATATTATGTATGCCTTTAACCGAAGGATTGCGCCAAAAAGCACACATCAAATTCACCGCATCTTTGACATAAATAAAATCGCGTTTTTGCTCGCCGTCGGCGAATGAAGGCAAATACGATTTAAACAAGCGGATCTTGCCGTCCCTTTTAATCTGTTCATAGGCCTTAACCACCAAACTGCGCATATCTTCTTTGTGGTATTCATTGGGGCCAAAGACATTGAAATATTTAAAGCCGACAACCTGATCGGTGAAACGATTATTTATCAGCCAAAGATCAAATTTCTGTTTTGATTGGCCGTACAAATTGAGCGGCTCAAGGGTGAGAGAAACCGCATCCTCATCGGAGTAGCCTTTTTTGCCGTCACCATAGGTCGCGGCCGAGCTGGCATAATAAAACGGGACTTTAGCCGTCAGCGCCCATTGCGCTAGTATTTTAGAATACTCATAATTGTTTTGTTCGAGATACTCGGCATTGGCTTCAGTGGTTGAAGAACAGGCTCCGATATGAAAGATGGCTTGAACATTTTTAGGATAGATTCCCTGCTTGATCTGTCGAATAAAGGGCGTTTTTTCAAGATAATCAGTGAAATGTTTGCTGTCTAAATTCTTTTTTTTAGTTTCAGAATCCAGATGGTCAATGACAATTATATTATTTTCGCCTTCTTCGTTAAGCTTCCAAAGAAAGCAGCTGCCAATAAACCCCGCCCCGCCGGTTAAAACAATTAGATCATGCATATTCCTCACCCCTAACTAGGTTAAATCCACTCTCCCCTCTCCCAGCCTGCCTGCCCTCCTTCGGCGGGTAAACCGGCAGGCAGGAGGGAGAGGGGGGCACTAGCCCTACCCTGTTAGGGGTGAGGGATAATAGAGCTGCTCCTTCCCATTTCAACTCAAGCATCTTACGCCTTGCCGTCAATTTTTTCCCAAAAATATAGCCAGCTAATAACGGCAACGAAACGCTGGGTTCAACCCAGGCCATAGCGGAACAGGCCTTCTTATCTATTTTGCCCCACGAACAGGCTTCTTTTAAAGTAGAGCTCGATAACCCGCCGTCGGCAGTGACGGCTGTAGTAATCTGCAGGGCATAGTCGTGCCCTCTTTCTAATCCGTACAAATAGCCCATGACAATCGAATCGTTAATATAGTTTTTGGGGACCCCGCCAGCCACATAAAAAGCGGCCGTCTTGGGCGACTTTACCACAATTTGCACAATTTCTTCATTATCTTGGATGGCGTCGATAGCGATCCCTTCCCTTTTATCTCTTCGACAGCGCACGCGATGTTCAGTCAACCCAATTCCAATCGAAGAATCGTTAAGCGCCGGGACAAAGACCGGAATACCTAATTTGCGGCACTGGAAAAGAATTGATTCTTCGTCCTTTAGCTGGTCGGCAACCGCTTCCAAATAGGCCCGGCTGGAATAGTTGCCCGGCGCCATGGCATCCGCCACCATGGCGCAAAACCGGTCAGCCTGCCAAACCTTGGTTTCATCAAGATAGGTGTCGTAAATGCGGTCAATTTTTAGATCATAGAGCGTATCGTCGTCCGCTTGGGGAGTGCCTTTAAAATGTTCAAATCCCAGGGCGGCATAAATATCCTGATAAATTATAGCCCCGGTGGAAACCAAAACATCAACCGCCCCTTTTACAATTAAATCACGGATAACTTTGCGCAGGCCAGCCGCAATTAATGGGCCAGCGAGGCCCAAAAAAACGGTGGGGCGTTTTTTGTCGGCATAAATATTTTTCAATACCTCGGCGCATTGCCCCAGATTGCGCGCTTGGATGGACATGCCGGCCATGGCTTCCACCATTTTGGCAATTGTCATTTTTTCTTCAATCTTTATGTGCCGCACTGGCTGCCTTAAGATCGCTTTCCTTTGTCGGACCTTTTGGGGGGTTAGTTTGCGCATTTATTTGATCCAAAACATGCCGGTATGTTTTTTATACTGCAGATAATCACTGCCAAATGTTTTCTCAAGAGCAAGTTTTTCTTCCAACCAGGCCTGCAGCCAAAGCATAAAAAGGATAATCATGCCAAAGTAAAAAGAATAAACCGTCGCCCAAACCCACCACCAGCCGACATAAATAAATACCAATCCTAAATACATAGGATGGCGGATAAACTGGTATGGCCCAGCCGTAATTAATTTATTGGACGCATCACCAAGCAGCAAAGAGGTTGCTTTGAAAACCATTTTAGCCCAAATGATGACAGCAACGCCCAGTCCCATTGCAATACTGCCGGCGACCTGCCACCAGAAATGGTCTAAGTCAAATTTGGGTTGGCGAAAAGCTACCCCGATTAAAGGGAGCAAGGCAAATAAAACACTTCCCACGCTCCCGTACCACTTCAGCCAATTAAAACGAGCCGACAGCCAAATAAACGCTAGATTAAAAGCAAACAAGAAAACAATTAATAGTTGGATTTTCATTTTTCCCTCCGTTAAACCTATTTTATCTCAAAAGAGGCAGGGAAACAAATTAAAAATAAAGATCCCCTTGTTCCCTATTTTACCGAATGTTATAATCAATCAATGCCAAAAAGAATTGTTGCACTATCCATCTTGTTGCTGGTCGCTACTTCCGTCCTAGCGGAAAAAGTCATCACCCTCCCTACCCCCAAGGGCAATGGAAAAATGTCAGTAGAAGAATCTATTTTACGCCGCCGGTCGGTCAGGGAATTTCATCAATACGATCTTTCCAATGAGCAATTATCACAGCTATTATGGGTTGCTCAAGGGATTTCAGATGCGGCCTTTAAATTCCGCACCGCCCCATCGGCCGGCGCCCTCTACCCTCTCACCATTTACATCGCCCGCAAAGACGGTATTTACCGCTATGTGCCGGTAGAGCACAAGCTTGTCCAGGTTTCTTCCGAAGATAAAAGACCTTCCCTGGTAAGGGGGGCTTTGGCACAAACTTTCTTAAAAGAAGCGCCGGTGGTAATGATCATCGCGGCCAATTTTAAGGTGACCTACGAAAAATACGGACCGCGCGCTTTCCGTTATGTATTTACCGAAATCGGCCATGTGGCGGAAAACGTACATTTGCAAGCGGTGGCGCTTAACCTCGGCTCTGTCCCAGTTGGCGCCTTTTGGGACGATGTCATCAAATCCGCTTTGGGACTGCCCGAAGAACAAGATCCTCTGTATTTAATACCCATTGGCTATCCAAGGACATGAAACGAAAAGTTGACCAAAACCGCCTTGCCGCGGTTTGCCTAATATTGCTGGCAATAATTTATTTTTACTTCAATATTTTTGCCCCGCGCTGGATTCCCAATTTCCTGCGCGTCGGGATTTTAAGGAAACCAACCAATGTCCTCATCCTTGGCACGGATATGACCTTTGCTTCCGTAACCCAGCAAGCTTTGCCGAAAGTAAACGCCCGCGCTGACACAATTGTTCTTTTGCATGCTGATCCAATTGTTGGCAAAATCAATATCCTGTCCATTCCCCGCGATACTTTAGCCGCTGTTCCCGGTTATTGGCCGACTAAAATAAATGCCGCCAATGCCTACGGCGGCTCCAGCTTAATGGTCAAAACGGTAGAAAATTTGACCGGAACCAGAATTGATTATTATATTGAACTGCGCCCGCAAGCCCTTATTAAGATAGTCAATCTCTTAGGCGGCGTTAAGATCTATGTCGAAAAAGACATGCGCTACGTTGACCGCGCCCAACATTTAGACATCAATTTAAAAGAGGGCTGGCAAAAGTTATCCGGCAACCAGGCCCATCAGTACATCCGCTTCCGCCACGACCTCTTCGGTGACATCGGCCGGGTTGAACGCCAGCAAAAATTCTTCAGCGCGCTAACCCAATCCTTGAAAAAGCCATCTAACATCATTAAAGCTCCGCTGGCAATCATTCTTTCTCTGCGCGAACTTGATACCAATATGCCGCTTAATCAAGCCATTCGTTTAATAAATTTCTCCCGCATGGCCAAGATCACTGCTTATACTGCTTCGGGCGAGGCGGCCAATTTGCCGGTAGTCGGTTCGGTGTGGATCTTAGACATGACCGCTTTCAAGCAGACTATCCGGGAGCATTTCTAATGAGAAAATGGCATTACTTTTATGGAATGGCTTCTTTACTCATTGTCGGACTAGGACAAATCATTGAAGGAGAATCAAAGAAAGGCCTGCAAATAATTCTTCTGGTCTATCTCGCCGTCCCCCTAGCCGTCTTTTCATCCCTTACCATAAGTGGTTATCTTTTTTTAATGGTACTGGGGATTAGTTCCCTATTCGCGATTAGTGTCTGGGGTTATAGTGTTTGGGAGGCACTAACTTATAAAACATGAAAAATACTTTTAAATTAACTACTTTGTTTAATATCCCCATTGACATCAATTACACCTGGTTTGTCATTGTGGGATTGGTTATTTTTACCTTAGCCAATGGTTATTTCCCGTTAGCCGCCCCGGAGCTTGGTCCGCTGGCTTGGTGGCTAATGGCGGTAATTTCAGCTTTTCTGCTGTTTGCTTCTCTTTTAGCCCATGAACTGGCCCACTCTTTGATAGCGATCCGCAATAACTTACCTATCCATGGTATAACTTTATTCATTTTCGGCGGAGTGGCCCACATGAACCGTGAACCGCAAAGCCCCAAAGTGGAATTGAAGATGGCTATCGCCGGGCCCATAATGAGTTTTGCCTTAGCTATCATTTTTTACTTAATAACCAATCTCTTAACTTTATTTCATTTCTCGACGGTCTTTTTCTCTATAACCACCTATCTTTTTATTATTAATTTCATGGTCGGGACTTTTAATCTTATTCCCGGCTTCCCGCTGGACGGCGGACGGGTCCTAAGGGCGGTCTTGTGGCATTTTTGCAAAGATATCCGGCAAGCGACATCAGTTGCTTCTACCATCGGCAAAGGATTTGCTTTTTTTCTTATGGCGGTCGGTTTCCTTAAATTGATCGGCGGCGCAATTCTCTCCGGTATTTGGCTGTTATTCCTAGGTTTGTTCTTGGCGGAAGCGGCGGATGTCAGTTATAAACAAGTAGTCATGCGTAAGACTTTAGGCGGAATAACGGTTGAAAAATGCATGACCAAGAAAGTCATCATTGTTTCACCCCAAGTCACTTTGGATGCGCTGGTTGACCATTTTTTCTTAAAACTGCGCCATGCTTCCTTCCCGGTCATGGAAGACGACATGATCTTGGGAATTGTCACCCTGCACGATGTAAAAAGCGTTCCCAAAGAAAATTGGCTTTTAACGACGGCTAAAGATATTATGCTGCCAATTGGAGAAGGATTCATTGTTAGCAAAGATATGGACGTTATTAATGCCTTAGCCAAAATGGCCAGCAATAAAATCCACCGGCTGATGGTGGTAGATGAGGGCAAGCTGATTGGTTTTATCTCGCAAAGGGATATTGTGAAGCTGTTTGAGATGAAATCTGAAATTGGTTAAGAGGGACATTAATATGTCAAAAACAATTCTATTCATCCTTCCCTTCCGCATCTTCCGCGATGAGGAATACGCTGATCCAAAGGCGGTCTTTGAACACGCCGGCTATCATGTAATTACCGCTTCTTCACGGATGGGAATAGCGGAAGGGAAACTGGGCATGAAAACCCCGGTAGACATTACCATTGAAAACATCAAGGTTGATGATTATGACGCGGTATTATTTATTGGCGGTAGCGGCTGTCGGGAATATTTTAATAATCCCATAGCCCAGAAAATAGCTCAAGAAACTTTGCAGCAAAACAAAATATTAGGAGCCATTTGCGCTGCGCCGGAAATTCTGGCCAATGCGGGGGTCTTGCAAGGTAAAAAAGCTACCATGTATGCTGATACCGGTTGCTTGGCCAAAGGTGGAGCAACCTATACTGGGAAGGACGTTGAAGTGGACGGACGAATCATCACCGCTACCGGTCCAAAAACAGCTAAGCTTTGGGCAGAAATGATAGTAAAAGCATTAAATAAATGATATAATTTTCATGAGGTGAATAAAATGAAAAGAAGAGAAAAAATATTTAAATATACCGCTTTCTTTGAGCCGGCGGAAGAAGGCGGGTATGTTGTAACTGTCCCAACATTGCCGGGATGTGTTACTCAAGGAGATACTTTTGAAGAAGCTATTGATATGGCTAAAGATGCTATCAAATGTTATTGCGCCAGTTTAATCAAACATGGTGAGCCCATCCCCAGGGAGTCCGAGCAAGAATTTATAGGGACCATTGAAGTCCCTCTTCCCGTTGCGGCATGAGATTTCCTTCATTAAAGCCAAAAGAAGTTATTAAAGCGCTGAAACGTGCTAATTACTATGTTGACCACCAAACAGGAAGTCACATCACATTACTGAAGGATCTAGCTAAATCCCGTGTGGTTGTTCCTTTCCATTCTAAAGATCTAAAAAAAGGCACATTGCACGGCATCATTAAACAATCCGGCTTGACTGAAGAAGAATTTATAAACCTCCTGTAATGCTTAACCAAGAACTTGCCGATATATTTTTGAACATAGCCGAACTACTTGAACTCAAAGCTGACAACCTCTTCAAGATACGGGCTTACGAAAAAGCCGCCCGCAATATTGAATCATTAAATCATGACATCGGCGAAATTTACAAAAGCGGCGGTATTAAGGCACTAGAAAATATACCCGGAGTTGGTGCCCATACGGCTCTTAAAATCGAAGAATATCTTAATACAGGGAAAATAAAGGCCTTTAACGCGTTAAAGCATGAATTTCCTAATAACTTCCTGAAGCTGGTCGAAATCCCCGGCATGGGCCCAAAGACAGCCATTCTACTCTACAAAAAACTCGGTATTGATTCACCTGAAAAACTGGAGAAAGCCATTAAAGCCGGTAAGCTAAAAGATATCCCGGGGATGGGGGCAAAAAAAGAAGAAAACATCCTGCGCGGGATTGAGCTGAAAAAGAAGGTCCATGGCCGGTTTTTGCTGGATGTAGCCAC
Source organism: Candidatus Margulisiibacteriota bacterium (assembly GCA_030018645.1). Taxonomy (GTDB): domain Bacteria; phylum Margulisbacteria; class WOR-1; order O2-12-FULL-45-9; family O2-12-FULL-45-9; genus JASEHX01. The sequence goes on from JASEHX010000014.1 coordinate 16,726, forward strand.
TTCTCATGCAGAATTATTAGTTGAGGAATTATCAAAATTAAAGGTCGCTGATAAAATTTTGCCCTGCGGCAGTTTGCGGCGGGGCAAAGAAACCATTGGCGACATTGATCTTTTGGTCGTATCCAGCCATCCGGCCAGAGTTATGGACGCATTTGTCGGCATTTCTGCCGTGAAAGATGTCCTGGCCAAAGGCGAAACTAAATCCTCTGTCATCTTGCAGAATGGAATGCAAGCGGATTTACGTGTGGTGGAAGAAAAAAGTTTTGGCGCGGCCGCCCATTACTTTACCGGCTGCAAGGAGCATAATATCCACCTGCGCCAACTGGCCCAGCAAACGGGTTGGAAAGTTTCAGAGTACGGAATATTCCGCAAAGATAAGCAAATCGGAGGAGAAACGGAAGAAGAAATGTTTTCCAAGTTTGGTTTTCAATTTATTCCTCCCGAACTACGTGAGATGCGCGGAGAATTTGAGGCCGCCGCTAAAGGCAAAATTCCCGACCTGATTGAATTAAAAGACATCAAAGGCGACCTGCACCTGCACACCACGGCTTCCGACGGAGCTAATACGATTGAAGAAATGGCCCGCGCCGTCAAAGCATTGGGTTACGAATATATCTTGATAACTGACCATTCCCCATCGACCCGGGTAGCTAAAGGGTTTTCCGCCGCTAAATTGCTGCAGCAGATCAAAGAAGTCCGTGCCGCCGAAAAAAATGTCGCCGGCATTAGGATCCTAGCCGGGTCTGAAGTTGATATTAAGCCCGATGGATCGCTGGATTATCCGGATGAGATACTAAAACAATTAGACCTAGTCATCATCGCGGTCCATTCCAGCTTTAAAATGCCGGAAGAAAAGATGACCAATCGGATTATAAAAGCCATGCAAAATAAATATGCCAATATCTTCACTCACCCCACCGGCCGTTTAATTGGGGAAAGGGAAGGTTATGCCATAGACATGGAAAAAGTCCTGCAAGCGGCTAAAGAAAACAACGTAGCCATGGAAATCAACGCCCATCCAAAAAGACTGGATTTAACCGATGTCCATTGTATGCGGGCAAAAGAATTAGGCGTTAAATTGGTCATCAACACCGATGCTCATTCTACTGACCAATTGCAATTGATGAAATATGGAGTGATTACCGCGAGAAGAGGATGGTTGGAAGCAAAGGATGTGTTAAATACTTATTCATTAACCAGATTATTACAATCCCTCAAATAAATCTTTTATTTATTGCCTATCCGCAAGAAAGCCAATTCTCCTTTTTGGTTTTTTAGGTAAAGCCATCATCTTCTTGATGGCATTAAAAATAGCCGTTATTTGTACATCATGCTTACCTACTCGATCTTCAAGTTCCTTAAATTTACAAGCTAGCTCTTTGTGAGCAGCCAACACTTGGCGCAATTTAACAAAAGCCCGAATTATAGCAATATTCACTTGGACCGCTCTTTCACTATTGAGGACAGATGACAGCATTGCTATTCCTTGTTCTGTGAAAGCATAAGGTAAATATTTTGCGTGCTTGCCTTTCTCTAAGATTCCAATTTGGAATCTTAGAGCATTATCCCGCATTATTCATACACGAAGGAATTTCCCAC
>JASEHX010000015.1 GCA_030018645.1 Candidatus Margulisiibacteriota bacterium
CGTATTGTAAACTAACCGGCAGAGATGTGTTATAATAAATAAAAGAATAGTAGGAGATAGTTTTATGTCAGCAGCAGTTGATTTATTAAAAAGGGAGATAAAAGAAAGAATTGACGAACTAAAGCCAAAAGACGTTAAAGAGCTTTATGATTATGTGGTATTTCTTGAGATAAAAGATATTATTCCTCAAATCGACCCTTCTCAAGCTTACTTTTGGACCAAAAATTGGCAAAAAATGGAAAAAGAAGCTGAACTGAATATTCGATCTGGTAAGACTACCGGCCCATTCAAATCAGCGGCTGAACTAATGAAACAATTGAAAAAGTGAAATTCTATTATTCAGAAAAATTCAAAAAACTATTTAGAAAACTGCCGGGAACAATTAAAAATAGATTTGAAAAACAATTTAAATTAATGGAAAAAGACATTCGTCATCCTTCTCTTCACGTTAAGAAAATGCAGGGAAATGCAGATATTTGGGAAGCAAGGATAAACGAACAATACCGTTTCACATTCATCACATTCAATTGGCAGTCTGAAACGGTAATATTTAGAGTCATAGGAAAACATGATGAGGCATTAAATAACCCATGAATCAAATAAAGCACCGTGAAACAACCAAGAAGATTAAAGTTGGGAGCTTGGAGATTGGAGGGGGAGCGCCAATCTCTGTCCAATCGATGACCAAGACCGACACTGCCAACATTGATGCTACGGTAAAACAGATCAATGACCTTGCAAAGGCCGGCTGTCATATTATCCGCTGTGCTATTCCAAACAAAGAAGCGGCTTTGGCCATTAAAGAAATAAAAAAACAAATCAATATCCCCTTGGTCGCCGATATCCACTTCAATCATGAATATGCGGTCCTTGCGGCCGAATCCGGGGCAGACAAATTGCGCATCAATCCCGGCAACATCGGCGAGGCGGATAAGATTAGGGCCGTAGTAGAAGCGGCCAAAACCCGCGGAATTCCAATAAGGGTAGGGGTAAATTCCGGGTCGCTGGAAACTAAAATCCGTAAAAAATATATGGGGCATATTACTGCCGATGGATTGGTCCAGAGCGCTTTAAATAATGTTAAAATCCTGGAAGATTTTGGTTTTAACGATATTGTTATATCAATCAAGGCAACCAGTGTCCCATTATTAATAAAAGCGCACCAACTTATCGCCAAGAAAACCCATTATCCTCTGCATGTTGGCCTTACCGAGTCGGGAATTCCTAAAATTGGGACTATTCGCTCTTCAGCGGGAATCGGGGCGATTCTAGCGCAGGGTATTGGGGATACCATCCGTGTTTCTTTAACCGGCGATCCGCTGGAAGAGGTACGAGTGGGTTACGAGATTTTAAAAGCCCTGCAGCTTACTTTCCATGGAGTAACGGTAATTGCCTGTCCTACCTGCGGAAGAACAGATATCGACGTAGTATCGATAGCCACCGAAATTGAGGAGCAAACCAGGCACATCAAACAGCCGCTAACGGTTGCCATTATGGGCTGTGAAGTCAACGGCCCCGGCGAAGCCGCCGATGCCGATGTTGGGTTGGCGGGAGGAATGGGAGTAGGGCTTATTTTTAGGGAAGGGCAGGTTGTGCGCAAAGTTCCCGAAGCAGAAATGGTGGAAGCGTTGTTGGATGAGATCGAGAGTATGGCGATAAAATGATTGATCGATATACATTACCAAAAATGCGGGAGATATGGTCGGAAGAGCATAAGTTCCGCACTTGGCTGGACGTTGAGCTCGCGGCCTGCGAAGCTTGGTTAAAGCTGGGTAAAATTCCATCGGCCGCTTTCAAAAAAATAAAAAGCAAAGCTAACTTTTCTACCAAAAGGATCGATGAAATTGAAAAAACAGTTGACCATGACGTTATTGCCTTTTTAACCAATGTTGCCGAACATGTTGGGCCGGACAGCCGTTACATCCATATGGGCCTTACCTCCTCTGATGTTGTCGACACAGCACTGTCCCTTTTAATGCGTGATGCGGCTGATATTATCATCCAAGATGTTGATGATTTTATAAAAATATTGCAAAAAATGGCGCGCAGTTATAAAGATGTGGTCATGATGGGACGCACCCACGGTGTGCATGCTGAACCCATGACGCTGGGCCTAAAGTTTGCTTTGTGGATGAAAGAAATGGAGCGCAACCGCGATAGGATGGTAAAAGCGCGGGAAGGTATCAACGTCGGCAAGCTTTCCGGGGCGGTTGGCACCTATTCCAATCTTGATCCCAAAGTAGAAGAATTGACCTGCCGAAAATTAGGATTGGTCCCAGCGGCTATTTCTACCCAAATTATCCAGCGCGACCGCCATGCCGAATACATGTCAACCTTGGCGATTGTTGCCGCTACCCTTGAGAAAATTGCGCTGGAAGTGCGCGGACTGCAAAAAACTGAACTTAGTGAGGTTGAAGAACCGTTTAAGAAAGGGCAGAAAGGGTCTTCCGCCATGCCGCACAAGAAAAATCCTATTACCTGCGAGCGGATCTGTGGTTTATCGCGGATTGTTCGAGCCAATTCCATGGTTGCTTTAGAAAATGTGGCCCTCTGGCACGAGCGTGATATTTCCCATTCCAGCACTGAGCGGGTTTGCGTGCCGGACAGCACCATTTTGGTTGATTATATGCTCCACAAAATGGCGCATGTGATGGACAATTTGGTGGTATTGCCGGAGAACATGAAGAAAAACATGGAAAAATCACAAGGTTTGCCTTTTTCCCAGCGTTTACTATTATCTTTCATAAATAAAGGATTAACCCGTGAACAAGCGTATCAAATCGTCCAAAACGCGGCCATGAAGGCCAGGACAACCGGAAAGCACCTTAAAGAATTGATTTTGGCGGATAAGGAAGTCAGAAAATACTTATCTGAAGCCGAAATTAACGAAGTTTTTGACATCAATTATTATTTGCGCAACATAGACAATATATATAAACGATTGGGTCTTGGTTTGTGATACAATAGTCATGCTGTGTTTTTTCGTTTACATAAATACTTAGTAATAGCGGTTTTCTTGTTATTGTTGTTGTTTTCTTCTCTTCCCGCTTTTGCCGCGACTTATTACGTTTCCTCTGCCGGCAACAACTCTAATTCCGGCACTTCTGAAGCCAGTGCTTGGAAAAATATTGCATATGCCATAACGCAAGTCGCGACCGGCGATACGATTTCAATTGGGGTCGGTAGGTACAGCACGATTGAGGGGGAAACTTTCCCCTTGCAGGTTACGAAAAGGATCACTCTGGAAAGCGACAGTGTGGGGGGTGCGGTCATCAGAGGGGAAAGGGATAAGGACCAGGCTGTCTTTAGCTTAGCTGCTCCTAGGATTGTTATATCCAAAGTCAGGGTCATGGATTTTGGAAATACAGGCAGTAATTCTATTGCAATTCGCTGCGACAGTGGGGTAGACCCCTTTAATGGCGAAATGTCAATTAACCAGGTTTTTATTGACGGCGAAGGAAATGGGCGCTGCGGAATACAGGCGGACGCTAATTCTAAGGTTAGGGTAAAGAACAGCCGTATTTTGAGAGTATCAGCTCACGGGATTTTTGCCGCCGGCACAAGTTCAATTGAAGTGGACAATTGTGTTATTAGCAGTTGTGAAACCAATGGAATAAGTTTTTCCCAGCAAGCTGGAGGTTCAGTCAGGAATTCTATCATTTCTGATTGCGGTGTCGGCCTGCGGCATGAAGATTCTGCTACCGGATCTATCAGCCATAATTATAATGACCTTTATAACAATATTCAAAATTATTATCGATTGACTACGGGGGAAGGCGAATTTGCGCTTGACCCATCCTTTGTCAGCCCGGAGGTGGACAACTATCGCCTAAAATCAGTCCGTGATGGATACCCGCAGCAGTCATACTGCATTGACGCGGGAAATCCGGCGGATCCCTATATCCAAGAACCAGAGCCAAATGGCGCGCGCATCAACATGGGGCTGTATGGGAACACTACGGCTGCTGAGCAAAGCGACACCGGATCAAAGACCTATTATTGTAATGCCTCAACCGGAAGTAACACGAATATAGGGACGAATGTTGGCTATCCATGGAAAACCATTACTTATGCCTTAACTAAAGTCAGCACTAGTGATACGGTTTATCTTGCGGCCGGGGTCTACAGCACCAGTGAAGGTGAAAGTTTTTCGCTGTCAGTTACCAAGGGAATTACATTAGAAGGGTTGGGATCATTGGAGGGGGTAATTGTTAGGGGGCCGCAGGGGTTAAACGCGGAAATCTTTGCTTTGCTGGCACCGGATATCTGTTTTAGAAATTTCTCGGTGGAATGGTTTGGAAATGGGGCCAACGATATTGCCTTCCGTTCAGGCAGGAATAATTCATTCCATACCTTGTTTGACCGCATTCGATGCAGCGGCAATTATCTCGGGGCGACGGCTATATATGCCGAAGGGAGCTCAAGTTTTACCCTGCGAAGATGTCAAGTATCCCAAACCTCCAGCTTTGGTATGTTTTTCCGAGGGCAGGCCTCTTTTGAGGTGATAAATTGTGTGGTGGCCAGCAGCGATTCGCGGGGAATAGAGGTAGAAGAGCAGGCAAGCGGCACCATTACCAATTCTATTATTGCTTATAACCACTTTTGGGGCTTGGCGGCGCAAACCGGCTATTCGGGCAGTTTGGCCAATATATATAACAATGTTTATGGGAATGAGCAGGGGAATTATTTTAATGTAACGAGTGGTGAAGGGGAAATATCGGTTAACCCTTATTTTGTCGATATTAATTCACTAAATTACCGTCTGCAGTCAGCGAACGAGGGATATGCCGATCATTCTGCCTGCATAGATGCCGGCAATCCAGCCAATGATTATTCACTGGAGCCAGAGCCCAATGGGTCAAGGATCAATATGGGCATCTACGGGAATACCAGTTCAGCCGAATTATCGAACGCGACAACCACTACCACTACGACGACTACAACTACCACCACTACGACAGTTACAACTTTACCGCGGGGAACAATTATAGTTTACCCAGTTATGTGGAAACCCAGGACCGAGGCACCGGTCAAATTTGCCTATACACTAAGCACGGATATGGCTACCCGCATAATAATTTATAACATAAGCGGTGAAATCCTATTTTCAAACAATTATGCACCTGGCACCAATGGCGGGAAAACCGGTTATAACGAGATAACCTGGGATGGGAAAACAGCAGGAGGAAATACGGTGGGTAATGGGGTGTATGTTGTCCAACTTATTTCTGGCAGCAATCGGATTGCAAAAGGCTATTTAACCGTATTACAATAAGGGCCATACTGCAAATCGAAAATCTCCACCTTGAAGTTAGTGGGCGAGAAATATTAAAAGGATTAAACTTGATTATCCGTGAAGGAGAAAAAGTCATTCTTTTTGGCCCTAATGGGGTAGGAAAAAGCTCGCTCCTTGCCGCTATTCTTGGTTTTCCGGGCTATATCATAAAACAAGGAAAGATCATATTTAAAGGCCAGGAATTAAATGGTTTAACTGTGGATCAGAGAGTAAAACTTGGGATGGGAATTGCCTTCCAGTTGCCGCCGGCTATTCGCGGGATTAAACTGCGCGAAATGGTCTCAATCTGTAAAAAAGGAATTTCAGCCGAAGAGACTAAAACCCTGTCTTCAAACTTAAATGTTGAAAGGTTTTTAGAAAGAGATGTCAATCTTGGCTTCTCCGGCGGTGAAGCAAAACGGGCGGAGATAATGCAAATTCTAGCCCAATCGCCCGATTTTGTTATGTTTGATGAGCCCGATTCCGGGGTCGACCTGGAAAATATTGAATTAATCGGCAAACAAATCGACACCTTTTTGCAATCCCATACCGGACTTATGATTACCCATCAAGGCTATATTCTCCGATATGTAAAGGCCACTCGCGCTTGTGTGCTATACGGCGGCCAAATAATTTGCGGAGGACAGCCGGAAAATGTTTTGCGGGATATAAAAGAAAAAGGTTACGCGGGTTGCGTATCATGCCAATCCCATATGGCGGAGCAATAAAGCATGAGTAAGTTATCCGATTTGCCCAGTAAAGTACTAGAAGACGCGGCCCAGGTTGGGATTGGGCCGTCAGAAAAAGAGCGTTCTGGCTCATTTTTTCAAATTGACCACAATATCATATGTTCCCAATCTTCCCAAGAAGGGATTGAGGTCCTGGAAACCGCCAAAGCTTTGGTTCAGTATCCTTGGTTTAAGGATTATTGCTGGAAAGCAGTTGATCCCAATAAAGATGAATTTACCAAAGCGGTGAGGGATGCTCCGCCAAGAGGCTATTTTTTACGGGCACTGCCCGGGGCAGAAACAATTTTCCCCCTCCAGGCTTGCTTATTTATCGGCAAAGAAGGGTTATCGCAGAAAGTCCATAATGTTATTATCGCCGAAGAGGGGGCACATTTACATATCATTACCGGCTGTGCGGGACTTTTATCAATAACTACATTTGTATGCAGCCGGTAAAAATGCTGCAGCTTTATCCAACTACCCATCTTATCGGTAAAAATGCGCGGGCAGTATTTTGTTCGGTTCTTTTAGGTAAAGGAAATTCAACCATTGATATTGGGTCAAGAATCTTTTTGAAAGCAGAGGGGACAAAAGCGGAAGTAATTTCCCGGGCAGTTGCGCAAGACTCATCGAAAATATATGCCCGCGGCCATTTGATCGGCGAAGTTCCGGGAGTAAAGGCCCATTTAGAGTGCCGTGGCTTGGTTTTATCTCCCAAAGCCATGATCGATGCTATCCCCGAGCTTGAAGCAAAAACGGAGAATCTGGAAATGTCGCATGAGGCGGCCGTGGGTAAAATTGCCGAAAAAGAGATCCTTTATCTAATGGCCAGAGGATTGTCAGAAAAAGAAGCAACCTCCGCTATTATTAGGGGATTTTTGAAAGTTGATCTTGAAGGCTTGCCGGATAAACTAATGGATGAAATTCGTAAAATAATGGAAATGGAATTAAGCGGATAAGAAAGGAGAAAGAATCAAATGGGTAAAAGTGTAAAAGGAACCAAAACGGAGAAAAATTTATTGGCATCATTTGCCGGGGAATCACAGGCTAGAAATAGGTATACCTATTTTTCTGGTGTGGCAAAGAAAGAAGGTTATGAACAAATAGCGGCCATTTTTTTGGAAACGGCAGATAATGAAAAGGAGCATGCCAAAAGATTTTTCAAGCTATTAGAGGGTGGGGCACTAGAGATAACAGCTGCTTATCCGGCAGGAGTTATTGGAACAACCCTGCAAAACCTGGAAGCTTCGGCTAATGGCGAGCATGAGGAATGGTCAAAGCTATATAAGGAAGCCGAAGAAACTGCCCGCCAGGAAGGATTTGAGAAAATAGCCAAACAATTCAAAGAAATTGCCGAAGTGGAAGAAGAGCATGAAAAGCGCTACCGCAAACTTTGGCAAAACATTAAAGATGGGAAAGTATTTAAAAAAGATCGACCTGTAAAGTGGCATTGCCGCAACTGCGGTTATGTGCACGAAGGAGCCGAAGCACCTAAAGACTGCCCCGCCTGCTTCCATCCGCAATCATATTATGAATTGCTTTGTGAGAATTATTAGAAGATGGTATACTAGGGCAGAGTATGAAACTCCCCAAATATTTTAAGTCAATTCTCTGGTTTGCTGATTTTAATAAAATTTCTTTAAAAAAAGATAAAGATGTTATCCTTTATCAGGCGTTAGAAAAAGGCAGGATGGAACATCTGCGTTATTTATTAAAAGCATTGGGAAAAAAAGCAATTATTAAATTTGCCAAAGAAAATGTCAATAAGTTTAGCCGGAAAAGCATCTTACCATTTGTTCAAACCATATTTTTAAGAACAGCAAAATGAAAAAACTGCATCTTGAAGTTATTGATAAGAAAAGGCAGGGAATATTAAAGAAACTGTCTTTGCTTTTTCAAAAACAGTATTATCTTGCTGGGGGAACGGCATTAGCTCTACAGATTGGTCATAGAGAATCTATGGATTTTGATTTGTTTGCTAATAAAGAACTCTCTTTTGTCCAAAAGAAAATACTGGTCAAAGCATTTAGCAAAAATAAATTGCAAACATTGGCTGATACCGCCGACGAATTAACAGTAATTATTGATGGCAGCATTAAAATAACTCTTTTAAATTATTATTGGGGTCCGCTTTTGCCTTTAATACATTTTACCGGGATAATGCCGCTTCTTTCGATCAAAGAAATTGCGGCAACAAAAGCATATACCATTGGCAGACGGGGGAATTATCGGGATTACTTCGACCTTTATGTGGTTATTAGAAACAAATTCGCGTCCTTAAAAGAGATCATCAAGCTCTGCACTAAAAAATACGGTGATTTATTCAGCGCAAGAATGCTTTTAGAACAACTAACATACCTGGATGATGCCCCAAAGGATGAAAAATTGCGCTATTTAAATGAAAAATATATTGCACCTGGCAAATTAATTAGTTTTTTTAAAAAAGAGATTATTTGTGGCAATTGAAAACCCAATTTGTGCCAGTTGTTCACCAATAAAAAAAGAGCCGTTTTGGACGAATAAAATTATCATCATGCTGGCAATTTATGGGCTGGTATTCGTTGCTGGACAAGCCATTTCTTCTTTTGCTTTACTTTGGAATTCTCTTTCGATGTATATTGCAACCATTGCAGTGCCGGTCATAATCGGCTTGCTGCTGGGTGGGGTTATAGATTGGCTGGTGCCAAGGGAATATGTTTCAGCGCTTCTTGCCCAAAAGAAAAAAAGGACGGTAATATATGCGGTCTTGACCGGTTTCCTGATGTCGGTTTGCAGTCATGGAATATTGGCTTTAGCGATACAGTTGTATAAAAAAGGGGCCTCCCCGCCGGCAGTTATTGCTTTTCTTTTGGCAAGCCCTTGGGCTAACCTCCCGTTAACGCTGATCATGTTCGGTTTCTTCGGGGTAAAGGCCTTTTACATTATTTTTTCTGCCGTTATTATTGCTTTAATTACCGGTTGGCTGTATTTGATTTTGGATAATCGAAATTGGATTGAACGTAATCCGAATACGGCGGCGGTTGACGCTGGTTTTTCAATGATTGCCGATATCAAGGCCAGGATTGACAAAATCAAGCTTACTCCCGCAAGTGCCATGAATGGGCTGGCGGCAATACTGCGGGGGAGCATATCGCTGGCCAATATGGTCTTATGGTGGATAATGTTAGGGGTGTTCCTTGCCGGCATTTCGGCTGCGTTTCTGCCGGAACATTTTATGCACCAGTACATGGGCCCAACATTTTTAGGGATGCTGGTTACGCTTTTCGTAGCTACCATCATGGAAATCTGTTCCGAAGGAACGGCTCCCTTGGCCTTTGAAATCTACCGCCAAACCGGCGCCCTGGGAAATAGTTTGGTGTTTTTAATGGCCGGGGTAGTGACCGATTATACCGAAATTGGCTTGATCTGGACCAATATCGGCTGGAGGACAGCTGTTTGGCTGCCGATTATCACTGTGCCGCAAGTGTTAGTATTAGGGTATATTGCCAATCTAATCTTCAAATAATACATGACTAACTTAGTCAAGTAAAGCATCGCCCTTATTGACAAAATATATGGATTTTGTATATACTTGACTAAAGAGGTCAATATAGTAAAGAATATATGAAATATTCTATGTGTTTGTTGCGATAATGTTATTGAGGAGGAAAAGAAATGAGTATTTTGGATAATAATGACGACGTAAAGGTATTGGTAGAGGGCCTAAATTTTAAGGAGAAAGTTGACCGGTCGCTGGCGTTAATTGAAGCGGCCCATGTTAAATACGGTGAAGGGTTGGTGGTGGCGAACAGCCTAGGCAAAGATTCGGTAGCGGTTTGGGATTTGGCCAAACGGGTAAACAAAAAAATCAGGGGGTTCATTATAACTACCCGCTTTAAACCGGCGGCCACTAAGAAATTTATGGCGGATGAAGTTGCCCGCTATCCTGAACTGGAAATATTTGAGAATAAAGCAAACATCCCGGATAAACTATATGAAACTGATCCAGATAAATGCTGTGACATTCTAAAAGTCCAGCCGACCCGTTGGGCAGTTGAGAAAATGAAGGTCAAGTGCTGGGTTACTGGCCTGCGCTGTACCGAAGGAAGGACTAGGACCGATTATAAAGAAGTTGAGGAAAGGGATAAGGGACTTATTAAATTAAATCCGATTCTGATTTGGAAAGAAAGAGAAGTATGGCAATACCTAGCTCTTTATCAAGTCCCGGTTAATCCATTATATAAGGAAGGTTATCGGTCGCTTGGCTGTGAACCCTGCACGCGGATCACGAGCGATGATAACGAACGTTCCGGCCGCTGGATTGGCACCAGCAAATGCGGCGGAGAATGCGGGATCCACACGCGGCCGTTGATAGGAGAAGGGATTTAGGGATAAGAATGAGGATTTTGAATGAGGAAATAAGATGCTTTATCTTGTATTAATCATATCCGTTGTTTTCTTTACCATGAATATGGGAGGCAGCAACATCGCGCCGGCTTTCGCGGCGATTTTCGGCGCAAAACTGATAAACCATAAAAAAGCCGTGTTCTTATTCACTGTTTTTGTTTTGTTGGGAGGGATTCTTTTAGGGTACGGAGTGGTTAACACCCTTGGAGGAGGGATCATTCCCAAAGAATTTATGAATTTCAATGTGGTGTTAATAATTCTCTTGTCTTCAGCCCTCGGGCTTTTCGTCGCTAATCTTTTGCGAGTGCCGGAATCAACCAGCTGGACAACCGTTTTTGCTATTTCCGGCGTTGGTTTGGCCTTGGACCGCTTGAATTATTCTATTTATTATAAAATTATCCCTTTCTGGGTCATTTTACCTTTGCTTTCCTTTGGGATAACTTATTTCATCTACAAAATTATTTATCCTCCCCGCAAGGAAAATTTATTCCTTTACCAGACGATCCTTTCCCGGGGAAATAAGATTAAGACCATAGCTTTATTCAGCAGTCTTTATATTGCTTTCGCAGCGGGAACAAATAACGTGGCTAATGCTGTCGGGCCATTAGCCGGGGCGGGCATCCTCTCCCCATTTTTAGGGTTAATTTTGATTGGGCCTTTATTTGGGTTGGGGGGACTGGTGTTTGGCAAACGGATAATGTCGACCGTAGGCAAGGAAATAGTACCCTTGGGTTTGATTTCCGCTTCGCTGGTGAGCTTGGTAACCGCCAGCTTGTTGATATTGGCTTCAGCTTTGGGAATTCCCCAGTCATTGGTCCAGCTTCAAGCGCTGAGCGTAATGGCAATCGGCTCGGTTAAGCATGAGAACCATATTTTTCGGCAGGAAGCTTCGCGCCGCATCTTTTTTGCCTGGGCGATTACCCCGATGCTGGCTTTTTTGCTTGGTTTTATCATGACGAAAGTGTTTATCGGAGGTTAGGATGGCAGCGATTGAATTGTCAGTTGTCGACGAAATAATACAGCATGCGAGCGAGGCAGTGCCGAATGAGGCCTGCGGTATTCTTGCAGGGAAAAACGGGAGAGTGGAGAAGACATACAAAATGGTCAATGTATCAGATTCGCCTGATGTTTGCTATTTCATGGATTCTTGCGAACAATTGAAAGTAATGAAAGAAATACGGAACTTAAAGCTGGAGATGGTTGGGATATACCACTCTCATCCGGGATCGGGGCCGTATCCGTCTTCGCGCGACGTCGAACTGGCTTTTTATCCGGAGGCAGTTTATGTTATAGTTTCACTGCAAGACATTAAAAGGCCCGAGCTTAAGGCCTATAAGATTATTGAAGGAAAGATAATGGAAGAGGTGATAACGACATGAACCAGAAGCCCAAAATTGACTTTGAACAACTGAAGCGCGGCGGGGTTGTAAAACTCAAGGAAAAGGACATGTTTTCGGTCTGGGTTCGGGCGGTTTGCTGCAATATGGACGCTAGGAAGCTTAAGATGGTGGCGGATATTGCCGAAGAATTTGGCCGAGGAATAGTTCTGTTTACCACTCGCCAATTTCCCATTATTCCTCACATTCATTTTAAGGACCTTGAAACGGTGCGCGAAAAACTTAAGGAAGTTAACCTTATGCTGGATCGCTGCGGCGCCAGGGTGAGGAGCGCCGATGTTTGTTATGATGCCAATATTTGTCCTCATGCAGTAACCAACCCGATAACGTTAGGGGAAAAAATTGACCAATACTGGCGCGATGACCCGGGCGGGCATAAGATTAAAATTTCTATTGTCGGCTGCAGCAAACAGTGCACCTCGCCGCGGGTTTTATCTGATCTGGGTTTTGTCGGGACCGAACAGGGTTATGCTGCCTACCTGGGCGGCCGGTTGGGGCTAAAACCTTTTATAGGGATTAAAGTTGCTGAAAAACTATCTGAAGACCAATGCGTCAAACTTATCGATAATTTTTTTGTTTTTCTGCGCAGGGAAGGGAAAGAGGGCGAGCGCAGTGCCGACCTCATTAACCGGCTGGGAATTGAAAAAGTTAAAGCAGAAATAAATAAAGATTTAAGCGCTGCGGTCGGAACTAAACCTTATATTTGTGATACGAAATTAGGCGAAAAGGTAGGAACAAATAAAGTTATTTTAAGGGTTCGAGCTACTTGCGGCGAAGTAACTTCATCTCAAACCAGGAAAGTGGCCGATCTTTCCGAAAAATACGGCTTGGGGTTTGTTCATTTTTCGGTGCGCGGTACGCCGGAAATACCCGGGGTGAGCAAAGAGAATGTACCCGCGATTGCCCATGAACTGGCCGGCGTTGGGTTGGAATTGCTGGATAAAGGGACCGATAACCTCCAATCTTGTTTTGGCAGTTATTGCACCAACGGGATTGTTGATGCCCAAGGTTTGTTGAGAAAAGTTGAAAAAATCATCCAAAAGTTGGGGATAAATAATTTGAATCTTAAAATAGCGGCATCCGGCTGTCCCAATAACTGTGCGGTATCGCTTATCTCGGATATCGGTTTTTGGGGCGTCATTGAACCAATCGTTAACCTGGATAAATGCACCGGATGCGCCATCTGTGTCAGCGCTTGCAAAGTCAACGCGATTGAGATCAGGGATAAAAAGGCCGTCATTGACCCAAATAAGTGTAAAGGATGCATGGATTGTATTTTGGCCTGTCCCTTTGATGCCATTGTCGGCGGAAAACGTGGCTTTGCGGTTTCAATCGGAGGGCGGGGCGGCTTCTCGCCGTCAGACAGCCGGGAGGGAGAAACTAAGCTAGGACAGGTTATTGCGGAGTTTGTTTCAGAAGAAGAGGCCTTGCAAATTACTGAAGGCCGATTGAAAAAATTCAAGGAGGAAGGGTTATGAAGCTGATAATTAACGGCAAACCGGAAGAAATTGAAGCAGGAAACATAGAGGATCTTTTGACCGCGAAAGCCATCAAACGCGAAGTCGTGACCGTAGAATTAAATGATGCCGTCATTGAAAAGCAAAACTATGCCGCAGCCAAATTAAAAGAGGGCGATCGCCTGGAATTTGTCTATTTCATGGGTGGGGGACAAACGGTGTCAGATTTAATCGGCAAGACCCCGATGGTAAAACTGGAAAAGGTTGTGGAGGAAGGGTTTGCCAGCGTATACGCAAAAATTGAAAAGGCCAATCCGGGCGGCAGTGTAAAAGACCGTATTTGCTTGGCAATGATTGAGCAGGCCGAAAAAGAAGGTTTGTTGAAGCCGGGCGGTACGATTGTTGAACCAACTTCTGGGAATACCGGCATTGGTTTGGCAATGCTGGGCGCCGCGCGAGGTTATAAGGTTATATTAACTATGCCGGAGACCATGAGCTTGGAGAGGATTTATATATTAAAAGCTTATGGGGCGGAAGTAATTCTAACTCCGGGGATTGAAGGGATGAACGGAGCAATTAAAAAGGCCGAAATCATAGTTAAAAAGAATGGGGCCTTTATGCCGCAGCAATTTGATAATCCCGCCAACCCAGCCGTACATCGTTTGACCACGGCAGTTGAAATCCTGGAAGCATTGGGCAATAAAATTGATGCAGTTGTGGTAGGGGTGGGGACCGGCGGGACGATTACCGGAGTGGGAGAAATTTTGAAGGAGAAAAATCCCAACATTAAAATTATAGCTGTCGAACCGTCAGCGTCGCCGGTGCTTTCGGGCGGACAGCCGGGACCGCATAAGATACAGGGGATTGGAGCGGGATTTGTCCCCAAAGTATTGAATCGAGCGGTTATTGACCAGGTAATTACGGTAAAAGATGATGAAGCTTTCCGCTTTTCCCGCCGGCTGGCGGAGGAAGAAGGACTGTTTGTGGGAATCTCATCGGGCGCAGCCGCTTTTGCGGCGCTAAAAGTTGCGGCCGAGTTGGGAAAAGGCAAAATTGTGGTTACGGTCCTGCCCGATACGGGCGAGCGCTATTTTAGCATGGAGCAGTTTTTTTCGGCGTGAGGCTAAACCATGGAAAGCATTGATTTAAGAGGAGTTAGCTGCCCCCTGAATTATGTAAAGGTAAAACTGAAGCTGGAAGAATTGGGATTCGGCCAAGAGCTAGAAATTCTTTTGAGTGACGGAGAGCCCATTATTAATGTGCCGCGCAGTGCGAAAGAGGACGGAAATAAAATATTGGAAGTTGAAAAAATAGACGATTACTTCAAGGTTGTTTTGAAAAAGGGATAGGTGTCCAGATATGTCGTATATTAAAGGTTTAAGGTGCCGGGAATGCGGCAGGGAGTATCCCAAAGAAGTATTATTTGTTTGTGAGTATTGTTTCGGTTCGCTGGAAGTCATTTATGATTATGAGAAAATCAAAGAAAAGCTGACGCGAGAAGCAATTGCCTCACGGCCAAAAAACTTATGGCGCTATCGCGAACTGCTGCCTATCGAAGGAAGCCCAACCGACGGGCTTAATTCTGGGTTTACCCCTTTATTTAGGGCGCATAATTTGGGCAAAGCATTGGGAGTCGATGAGCTTTACATTAAAGATGATTCGGTTTGCCATCCGACCCTTTCTTTCAAAGATCGGGTAGTTGCGGTGGCGCTTTCCCGGGCGAAAGAGTTTGGATTTAAGATCGTGGGGTGTGCCTCGACCGGCAATTTAGCTAATGCGGTAGCTTCGCATGCGGCTAAAGCCGGTTTAAAAAGCTATATCTTTATCCCGGCCGATTTAGAGGCCGGCAAGGTGATCGGAACCCTTATTTATGCTCCAAACCTAATTGCGGTTGAAGGCAATTATGATGAAGTCAATCGCCTTTGCTCGGAAATAGCCGGCAAATATAAATGGGCATTTGTCAATGTGAATATCCGTCCTTATTATGCTGAAGGGTCGAAAACCTATGGGTTTGAAATTGCTGAACAATTGGGTTGGAAGACGCCCGACCACCTTGTCTCGCCCTGCGCGGGCGGTTCATTGATCACCAAGATCCATAAGGCGTTTAAAGAACTGCATAAGCTTGAATTGATTGCCAAACCGAAAACCAAATTTTATGCCGCGCAGGCTTCCGGCTGCAGCCCAATTGTCACAGCCATTAAAGAAAAATCGGAGATAATAAAGCCGGTTAAACCGAAAACGATTGCCAAATCGCTGGCAATCGGCAATCCTGCGGACGGCTACTATGCTATGGGAACGGTGGGGGACACTGGAGGATGGGCAGAGTCGGTTTCTGACGATGAAATAGTTGAAGGGATAAAACTTTTAGCCGCAACCGAAGGAATTTTTACCGAAACGGCGGGAGGGGTTACTGTAGCTGTTACGAA
Organism: Candidatus Margulisiibacteriota bacterium; assembly: GCA_030018645.1. Lineage (GTDB taxonomy): Bacteria > Margulisbacteria > WOR-1 > O2-12-FULL-45-9 > O2-12-FULL-45-9 > JASEHX01. Next base: position 15,670 of record JASEHX010000015.1, read on the forward strand.
AAAGTTAATTGAGCAAGGAAGAATGCCCCGGGATGAATCGATACTAATAGCGATAACCGGTAATGGACTGAAAACCCAGGAAGCGGTGCAGCCGCATATTGGAAGGCCAGCGAGAATTAAACCGACCATAAAGTCCTTTGAGGAAGAGGTTCGATTATAAAGGGGGTGTCATTGTCATGATAAAAGTAAGAATTCCGCAGCCGCTGCAAAAGTTAACCGGAGGGATGGAACAGGTGGAGGCCGGCGGAAAGGATGTTAAAAGCTTAGTTAACGATTTAGAAAGTAAATATCCCGGCGTCAAGGATCGGATTTGCGACGATGCCGGTAAAATTAGACGTTTTATTAATATATACGTCAACGAAGAAGATATTAGGTTTTTAGAAGGCGATGCAACTGCCCTAAAAGAGGGAGATGAGATATCCATAATCCCTGCGATTGCTGGAGGGCAGCAATGGCATTAAACGATGAACAGGTAGAAAGGTACAGCCGCCAAATCCTTTTACCTCAAGTAGGGGGAAAAGGACAAGAGAAGCTCCTTGCAGCCAAAGTGTTGGTGGTTGGGGCGGGGGGACTAGGTTCTCCGGTGGCGGCCTATCTTGCAGGGGCGGGTGTTGGCACCCTGGGCATTGTTGACTCAGATGCCGTTGAATTGAATAATCTTCATCGTCAAATCCTTTATTCTTCAGAAGATATTGGGCAGAAGAAGGCCGAAGCGGCCAAAACCCGCTTGCTAAAAATAAATCCTACTATTGATGTAATTTCACATGTGTCGCGGCTTACTTCAGAAAATATCCTTGAAATTATCAAAGATTATGACATAGTTGTTGACGGCAGTGATAATTTTCCGACCCGCTACCTGGTTAATGACGCTTGTGTCCTGGCCAAAAAAACATTAGTGCATGGCGCATTTTTTAGGTTTGAGGGGCAAGCCATGGTTATCAAACCCGGCGAAGGGCCGTGCTATAGGTGTTTATTTTCCGAACCGCCGCCGCCGGGAGCGGTTCCAAGCTGCCAGGAGGCGGGGGTTCTGGGAGCATTGGCCGGCGTTATTGGTTTGATCCAGGCAACTGAAACCTTAAAACTTATTTTGGGCATTGGCGAGTCGCTGGTTGGGAAATTAATTATTTTTAATTCGCTGGAGATGAATTTTAGAAAAGTTAAAGTGCCAAAAGATAAGGATTGCCCGGTTTGCGGCGATAATCCAACTATCATCCAGTTGATCGATTATGCCTGGTTCTGCGGGATAAAAAAGGAGAGTGATTGAAATGGCAAAGAAAGCAGTAAAGTTAGTTAAGTTAACCTTTTCCCAAAAGCTCATCAAGGAACCGGTGATTTTTACCATGGCCCAGAAATTCGATGTGATGCCCAATATTCGGAGAGCAAGAGTTACAGATAAAATTGGGGAGATGGTGTTGGAGCTGGCCGGCGAGGAGAAGAAGCTAGAAAAAGGAATCGCTTATTTAATAAAAGTAGGCGTCATCGTTGAGCCGATTGTAGGCGATATAATTGAATAATTATTATTGTATCTGATCCTGTGCTAAAATATGCAGGAAGCATGCACAAAACGATAAATGTTAATTTACCGGCAATTTTCTTGTTTTTGGGATTATTCCCTTCGGTTGTTTTTGGACAAACACTGCTTCTATCAAAGGCGGTTGAGATAGGCATTGAAAAAAACCCGGAAATTATCTCTGCCAAAACTAAATGGGCCGCCGCCCAAGCTGTAATACCAAAAAATTATTTTCTGCCCGATCCGGAGCTGGGCGCGGAGTTTGAAGATATCCCCGAAGGTTCGGCTGATTTGCGGCAGGCGATGAAGCGCTATTATAAATTTTCACAAGCCGTCCCATGGCCGGGAATGTTAATTAGCGAAGGAAAAGCCGCAGCCGCCCGTGCCGACATGTTGATGTATGCCTGCCA
>JASEHX010000117.1 GCA_030018645.1 Candidatus Margulisiibacteriota bacterium
TTCCCCGACGCCAAGAAATATAAAAAGATCAGCCACATGGAAGTAATCCGGCGGCGCTTAAAAGTGATGGATACAACCGCCGCTTCACTTTGCATGGAAAACCGCATCCCTATTTTAGTGCTCAACTTAACCGAAAAAGGCGGCATTAAAAAGGCAGTGCAGGGCAAGGATGTGGGGACATTAGTTAATGGCGACGATTAAGGAGGGGAATTATGCAAGACGTAATAAAAGAAAGCGAGGTTAAAATGCAAAAGGCCGTGGAGGCCGTGAAAAGAAACTTTGCCGCGGTGCGCACCGGCCGCGCCAATCCGGCCCTGCTTGACCATGTCAAGGTATCGTATTACGGGACCGAAGTCCCGCTCAAACAGCTGGCGCAGGTAGCGGCGCCCGAACCGCGCAGTTTAGTCATTACTCCCTTTGACAAAAACGCCGCGGCCGAGATCGAAAAAGCCATTTCAACTTCTGATTTAGGCATTACTCCCAGGCGGGAAGCCGGATTGATCCGCTTGTCTCTGCCTTCACCGTCGGAAGAGCGCCGCAAGGAACTGGTTAAAGTGGTAAAAAAAGAATGCGAAGAGGGAAAAATAGCCATCCGCAATATCCGCCGCGAAGCAGTGGACGCCTTAAAAAAGCAAAAAAGCGAAAAACAAATCACCGAGGACGCTGAAAAAATGCAGGATAAAAAAGTCCAAGAATTAACCGACAAATACTCTGCCGAAATAGATAAACTCCTGCAAGCCAAAGAGAAAGAGATTTTGGAAGTTTAATTTTACATGGATCCAGCCAATATACCTCGACACATTGCGATTATCATGGACGGGAACGGGAGATGGGCGAAGGAGCGCAGTTTGCCCCGTATTGCCGGACATAAAGAAGGTTCTGAATCGGTCCGCGCAGTCCTTAAAGCCGCCGCTGACTTTGGCGTAAAATATCTTACCCTCTACGCCTTTTCTACTGAAAACTGGAAGCGCCCCAAAGAGGAGGTTGCTTTCCTTATGGAGCTCTTCATGCAGACGATTGAGAATGAAATAGCAGAATTGATGGAAAACCGAGTAAGGCTTCAATTCCTTGGGCGGCTGTACCAATTCTCAAAAGAATTACAGGCCAGCATGCGGGCGGCTGCGGAGCGCACCAAAAACAACGATCGGATTACCTTGAATATTATGGTCAATTATGGGGGAAGAGCGGAGATTGTAGATGCCGTGAATGCTATCATAAATGAACGACCAGCGACCAGCGACCAACGACCAACGACTGTTAATGAGACGGCTATAGAACAGCATTTATATACGTGTGGGATACCCGATCCAGATTTGTTAATTCGCACCGCCTCGGAAATGCGGGTGTCGAATTTCCTGCTTTGGCAAATCGCTTACGCCGAAATATACGTTACGCCAATCTATTGGCCCGACTTCCGCAAAGAACAGTTAAAAGAGGCCATTGAGGCATATCAGAAACGTACGCGCAAATTCGGCAAAACCGAGGAGCAGATCAAAAATGCAGCTTAGGGCAACGGTTGCTCTAATTTTCGTGCCGCTGATTATCCTTTGCGTTTATTATGGGGGGATTCCCTTCCTCGTCCTCATCCTTTTCCTTGCCCTTGCCTCGATCAACGAATTTTACAACATGATGCGCAATAAAGATTTCCACCCGGCTTACTGGGTGGGCAATTTTTTCACTATCTTTTTTATTGTCTTTGCTTATTATGCCTTGAAAAGGAACTGGGAGCCGGCCCATTCGGCCATTTTCACGGGGGCAGCGCTGGCGACCATGATAGCAACATTATTTCTCAAACAGCGGCCCAAAGAAGCGATTGTGGATATTGCAGTTACTTTGCTTGGGATGATCTATATCGGCTGGTTCTTTAGTTATTTCCTTTTTATCCGGGCGCTGACCGACCACGGCGGCTATTTATTATTTATGATGGTTACTATCTGGGCGCTGGACACTATTGCTTATTTTATCGGCAAACGGTTTGGCAAACACAAGTTATGGCCGTCGGTTTCGCCCCAAAAAAGCATTGAGGGGGCGGCGGCTGGCTTTATTTTTTGTCTAATTGCCGCGGCTGTTTTCGGTTATTACGCCGGCTTTGAAATGGCCCATTCCTTGATCTTGGGGGCCATTATCGGCATTGTCGCCCAATTCGGCGACTTGGTCGAGTCATTGATCAAGCGCGACGCAGGCGTAAAAGACGCCTCTTCCTTGGTCCCCGGCCACGGCGGCATGCTGGACCGCCTGGACAGCTTTATTTTGGCCGCGCCGGTTGTTTACTATTATTTAGTATGGATTATTCTAAAGTAATTAGGATTGCGTTAAGTGAAGACATTGGCCACGGGGATATTACAACCAATGCCATTGTACCTAAAAATAAAACAGCTAAGGCGGTTATTCGCTTAAAAGAAGCAGGAATAATTTGTGGGACTGAAATTGCCTGCGAAGTATTTAGGCAAGTGGATCGAGGAATTAAATTCTTACCCAAATGTCGTGACGGGCAATTAGTTAAAAAAGGGACAATTATTGCCGAGCTTTCCGGCCCGGCCCGCGGGATTTTGATGGGTGAGCGGGTAGCGCTCAATTTTCTTCAGCATTTGTCGGGGATTGCGACTTTAACCGCAAGCTTTGCAGCAAGGGTCAAGGGTCAAGGGGCAAGAATACTAGATACGCGGAAGACCATCCCCGGCCTGCGAGCATTAGAAAAATACGCCGTAAGATGCGGCGGAGGCGTTAACCACCGGATGGGGCTTTACGACGCCATTTTAATCAAAGATAATCACATTAAAATCGCAGGAGGGGTTAAGAAGGCAGTAGAGGGGATTAGAAGGCAGAGGAAGGAGGTAGAAGTAGAAACGAAGAATCTGGCAGAGGTAAAAGAAACTATTCAGGCAGGAGTTGGCAGGGTTCTGTTGGACAATATGGAGATTAAATCCCTGCGGCAGGCGGTTAAGTTGTGCAAAGCGGCAGGAGTAAAAACCGAAGCTTCTGGCGGGGTTAATTTGCAAAACGTTGCGGCGATTGCCAGGACCGGCGTTGATTACATTTCCGTAGGCGCCCTGACCCATTCGGCCAAGGCGCTGGATATCAACTTAAAGGTCATATAAGTGTTATTGTACTTTAAAAGACTTTCTGTTATTGTATTTTATAAGACTTTATTGAAGAATATAATCAAAAATTACGAACCAAATATGGGATTTCATCGATTAATTTATTTGAAAGCGACAACGTTGTAGATCTTGTTTTATGCCATTGATTTGCTGGCATAGCCACCGGACAGAAAATTTATCCCGCGTGCGATTTTACCAAAGAAGTAATGTGAGGCAATCCAAATTCAATTTCTTTGCCAACCACTCTGGATGCTTCTAAAACCTCAATGCCAATTAGTTTTTTCCTTTTATCAAAATCTGCCATTATTCCCGGGACAATGGTCACCGTCTTTGCTGCCTTGGCAGTTGAAGCAGAAAAGCATAAATATAAGAGGTCTCGGACTGGGTCATAATCAATTTTCATAGTGAATTTCCCCCTCGTATAATATTTTCAGGAACCTGCGACTGAAGTCGCGGTTCCTTT
>JASEHX010000118.1 GCA_030018645.1 Candidatus Margulisiibacteriota bacterium
CTAAATTTAATTAACCTAAACCAAATATTGCCTATTGACATATTACCGCATCACTATTCATTATTCAATAACTTTAGCAAGTACGGCCTTTAATTGCCTGAGTGCCCTGCCCCGATGGCTTAACCTATTTTTCATAGCCGGTTTCACTTCGGCAAAAGTCTTCTTATAGCCAGCTGGAACAAAGATTGGATCATAGCCAAAGCCATGCTCCCCGCGCATTTCGTGAATAATTTTACCGCGACAGACGCCTCTGACAGTTTCGATTTTACCAGAAGGATACTTGATCGCAATTACGCAAACGAAGTGGGCTCTCCGATCTCCCAACTCCGAGCTCCGAACTTGTCTCAACAATTTCCAACAAAGATTTTGTGGAGTAGGTGGATTTGCATACCGCGCTGATTTAACACCGGGCTTACCGCCTAAACAATCGACACACAACCCCGAATCATCCGCAATGGCAATTTGGTTCGGCTTTAATTTGATGGCTTTAACTTTCTTAATCGCGTTAGCTTCAAAGGTCTTTCCATTTTCATTTACCCTAACCCCTACCCCCTGCACCCTACCCCCTAAGACTTGCGCAATCTCGCGCAGTTTATGCGCATTCGTGGTAGCTACGAGAATTTCACTTCTCATACTTGAGGGCTTTTTTGCCAATATCCGTCCGGTACTGCATGCCTTTAAAATGGATCATTTTAACTGCCCGATACGCATTCTCAATCGCGAATTTAATGCTTTCGCCTAGCGCAGTAACTCCCAAAACTCTTCCTCCGCTGGTTACCGGTAACTGGTTACTGGTTACTTGTTTCGTTCCCGCCTGAAACACCATCACATTATCTAACTGCTCAATCTTTTCCAACCCATCGATTGGAATATCTTTTGCATATTTGCCTGGGTAGCCGCCAGCAACCAAAACCACACAAACCGCCGCCCGCTTGTCCCACTCAATTAAGCGATCATCAAGTTTCCCTTCAATAATGGCTTCAAAGATGGGCACAATATCGCTTTTCATCCGCAGCATGATTGGTTGAGTTTCAGGATCACCAAAGCGAGCATTAAATTCCAAAACCATTGGACCCTTCTTGGTAATCATGATACCAGCGTAAATGACCCCTTTATAAATAATTCCCTCTTGCTTAAATCCTGCAACAAACGGCTTTAATACATTAAGATAAATTTCTTCCATCAATCGATCGGTAACAATTGGCGCGGGTGAATAAGCTCCCATTCCACCAGTATTGGGCCCCTGGTCACCATCAAAGGCCCGTTTGTGGTCTTGTGATGAAACTAGCGGGACGATTGACTTGCCATCCGTAAAAGCCAGAATTGAGGCCTCCTCCCCCATTAAACATTCTTCAATCACCACTTTGTTGCCAGCCTCACCAAATTCTTTGGCTTCCATAATTGCTTTAACCGCTTCAATCGCTTCAGCTTTGGTTTTGGCAACAATTACTCCCTTCCCGGCCGCTAACCCATCGGCTTTGACCACAATGGGAGCTCCCATTTCCTCTATATACGTGATTGCTTCTTTAGCATTATCAAAAATGCCGGCTTGGGCAGTTGGAATACCATACTTAATCATAAACTCTTTGGAAAAAACTTTACTGCCTTCAATTCTTGCCGCAGCTTTACAGGGGCCAAAGATTATTAGACCGGCTTTTTCAAATTGGTCAACAATTCCCAGAACCAGCGGCACTTCGGGACCAACCACGGTTAAATCAATCTTTTTTTCTTGGGCAAACCTTAACAGTGCAGCAACGTCTTCCGCTTTAATGTTAACGTTTTCCGCAAACTGGGCGGTTCCGGCATTCCCCGGCGCACAATAGATTTTATCAACTTTGGGACTTTGCGCAATTTTCCAAACCAGCGCATGTTCTCGTCCACCGGAACCGATGATTAAGATTTTCACTGCTCGTTTACTCCTCCAGCAAATTGCGAAGCAATACTTTTCTTTAACTTTGCAGCGTTTAGCAGATCTAATTCGCTCTTATTAATAATAAATCTTTCAACCTCTTTTTTGACTTGTTTAAAATCAATTTTATCAATACCTTCTGACAGGAATGCAGCAAGATTAGCGGCACTAATGTGAGAAGATGTTTTCTGAGTTTGTTCGATGGCGTTATTTAATAAGGTAAAGTTAGGCAGGATTTTACGGCTTAAATACCAGACCAAATCATATAGATCCCGGCCTTTGGTGTATTTGCGATAAAAACAAGCGTGTAATTTGGTAGCAAACATTGACGGCAAATCGAAATGGGTCACCGTAAAAACAAAGGAAGTATTAACTAAAGACAATGTAATATCTCCGCCTTTAGGAGGATTAGTATCAATCTCCAGCTTGATATATAACACTTGGGTCCTATGTTCCGAAAGCCCCAGCTTAAATAACAGACCAGCAAATTTGATGTCAACGCCTTGGACAGTTCTTATAGAATGCGCAGTAATCACAGCATTTAATCCATAGTTTTTATTAAGTTGCCCGCCAATGTTTTCGTGTAAATTGGTAAAATCATAGCCTTTTTTTTCAATTAGGGAAAAATCCAGGTCTTCCGAAAAACGCTTCAGATCATATAAAACCCTCAAAGCTGTTCCACCGGTAAAAGATAAATATTTAAAATAACCGGCATCATAAATGATCTTTAGGATTAACAATTGCAGGTACTCCCGAAGCAAGTGAATTTTTTCTTCCCTTGTTTGCCCGGCAGAAATAAATTTATTGATCATATCCAACATTGGCTTCATCTCCCCTGGCGCAAATATTGGCAAAATTGGCTGATGACCTTTTCAAGCTGTCTATTTTTTGCAAGGGCGGCAAAACCTTTTAATTTTTTTGGGTTGAGCCCGCTTTCTTTTTTAAAGCGGTGTGACTTTTCAAAAATATCATTTTCTTTGCCGGCAAACGCTTTCAAATTAAAATATATATAATCAACCAGAGCTTTTTCTTTATCGGCAATAAAATACAACATCCCATTTTCATCTTTTTCCGCATGAAATCCGCCGAAAAGGGCCTTTTTTAGATGCTGGTACACATATCTTCCGCTAGGATTATCAAAACTAGCAGTTTTGCGGGTTGTAACACAGGTTACGTCTCTTACTGCTTCCGGGATTATCCCATAATATGACAACGCATAAGTGGTGCTAATATAACAGGGCGGATAGAGCTGGCAAGCGATAAAGAAGCGGGACGGGTTCATTTCGCGGTCATCCTGGTTTAGTAAGTATAAGCCCCGCCGAAGTTTAATTAACAACCCTTTTTTTTGCCACTTTACCAGCTGGTTCTTCAAGGTCGCCACATTGCCGCCCAATGCCCCTAATTGACTGCTGGAAAACAGCGGCAGTTTCCTTAGTTTCTTCTTGAATTCTTGATATTTCATGCTGTTTCACCTTTTCCGCAAATAACACTTTTATGTTATTTATAGAAATGATAGTACAGGCCAATTTACTTGTCAATGCTTTTTCTGGTAATACTAACGCTACAACCCTCACCTCCTAACCCCTCGTATAATATTTTCAGGAACCTGCGACTGAAGTCGCGGTTCCTTTTCGACC
>JASEHX010000119.1 GCA_030018645.1 Candidatus Margulisiibacteriota bacterium
TATTAGGTGAAGAAATGGCAATTACTTTAGGCGTGGATGTCGAATATACCCGGCTTTTGCTGATAGCGGTGTCATCGCTGATGACGGCGGCGGCCGTTTCGGTTTCGGGCTTGATTGGTTTTGTGGGTCTAATCATCCCGCACTGGATCCGCCTGATTGTTGGCCCCAACCACAAATTATTACTGCCGTATTCGGCTTTATCCGGGGCTTTGCTTATGGTTGTTGCCGATGTTCTTTCACGCACCATCTTGTCGCCGATTGAAATTCCTATCGGCATTGTCATGGCGCTGGTGGGAGCGCCATTTTTCCTGTATCTTTTGCGCCGGCGGAGGACCGAGGGTAAATGACGGTCTTAAAAGTCAAAAAACTAGTCTGCGGTTATTGCCCCAATAAGCCAATTTTGAAAGAGGTCTCTTTTAATGTGGATGACGGCGAATTTGTGGGAGTCGTCGGTCCCAATGGTTCGGGGAAAACCACTCTTTTGCGCGTGCTGGTGGGATTATTAAAATATACCGGCGGCGAAGTGGTGTTGGGACCAAATCAGCTCGATAAGCTTGACCGCCGCGAATTAGCCCGCCGCGTCGCTTTTGTACCGCAAATGATGGAACCGGTGGAGGGGTTTACCGTTGAGGAACTAGTCCTTTTAGGAAGGACGCCCTATTTTGAACGCTTCTCTTTTGAAAAGGAAGACGACAACGACGCAGTAAAATGGGCAATTGACGAGCTAACGATCGGCAATTTAAAAGAGCGCTCCGTTACCGAACTGTCCGGCGGCGAATTCCAGCGGGTGGCCATTGCCCGGGCGCTGGCGCAGGAGCCGCGCCTTATGCTGCTCGACGAGCCCACCTCACACCTTGATATCCGCTTTCAGGTTGCCATTTGTAAACTACTCAAAAAACTGCGTTCCCACCGCTCCATTATTGCTACTTTCCATGACCTAAATTTGGCGGCGCGCTTTTGTTCCAAGCTGATATTACTTAAAAACGGCGAGATCATTGCCAGCGGCCGGCCCCCGGACGTTGTTACACCCGAAAACATTTGGAAAGCATACCGCATTAAAGTATCGGTTAAAAAAACGACGGGGACCAAAAAAACGCGCTATGTTTTATTGCCGTAGATTTCCATTTACGCAAAGGTCGAAAAGCTTGAGGCATCCCATTTGGAAGGCATGATACGTAGATATTGCGGTTCTTTACCGGTAATTAAAGAATTGATCATGTTGGTCAGCTTTTCCATTTCTTCTTTTGAGGTGTTTTGGGATAATTTAGGTTTTCCAGTCTTGATATCGACGACAGTTACCCCCGAATCGCTGATAACTTTTATATCTTCGCGATAGACCTTGCTGCCTTCCACCCGCCAAGCGTAGAGTTCGGGATTGTAGCGGTCCTGCAGGCCGATAATAAATAAATATTTTTGGTGATGGGTCAAATCCTGTTCCGAGGGGTAGGGGACGCCGGTGGGGTGGGTGTGATAAACGCCCAGATATTCTAATTTGTGTTTTACCAGGAAATGATAAGCTCGGTCGACATCGTCACTGGTCAACCCAAAAGTTTGCGTGCGGTCATAGAGGAATTTATTGGCGACGGGCAAAACCCCCAGAATAATATTCTCTCTGCCGCCCAGAAAGCCGCCCGTTTCCTGCGGCCAGCACGCCTGCGCCTGGTGCATAATGATATTGTATTGGCGTTCAGTAATGACAAACATTGCATCTTATTCTAGCATACACTATTATATATACCCAAGAAAGGAGAGATAATAATGGACAAATGGATGTTTCTCATTGGATTACTCGGCCTCTTGTATGCTTTTTACCTTTTCTGGAGCATTGTGCGTATCAAAGTGACATCAGCAAAAATGCAGGAAATTGCCGCGGCTATTCATGAAGGCGCCATGACCTACCTGCGCCGGCAATATCTTACAGTGGCTGTTTTTATGCTGGTTCTCTTTGCCGTCATTTCATATTTTATTGATCTGCGTGTTGCGGCGGCCTACATTGGCGGAGGAGTATGTTCAATGTTGGCCGGCATTATCGGGATGAATGCGGCTACCCGGGCCAATCTTCGCACTACCGCGGCGGCGGCCGAAAACAAGCAAGGTAAAACCCTAGGGATTGCCTTTAAGGGTGGGGCGGTAATGGGGATGGCGGTTGCCAGCTTAGGCGTAATCGGATTAGCTGGCATCTGGTTATTAGTTCCTGATTTGAGTACTAAAGCTTTAATCGTTACCGGCTTTTCCATGGGAGCGTCGTCGATTGCCTTGTTTGCCCGGGTTGGCGGCGGAATTTATACCAAATCGGCGGATGTCGGTGCCGACTTGGTCGGCAAGGTGGAAGCGGGGATTCCCGAGGATGATCCCCGCAACCCCGCCGTTATTGCGGATAATGTCGGCGATAATGTGGGAGATGTAGCGGGGATGGGAGCGGATTTGTTTGAATCGTACGTTGGCTCCGTGGTTGCGACCATTGCTTTGGGAGTACTGATCCCCGAAAATACTTTTTCCTGGATGGTCCTTCCCCTCCTTTTGATTACGGCAGGAACATTGGCTTCTTTTATTGGAACAGTTTTTATCAATCTAATCCAAAACCTTAATCCGCAGGCGGCACTGCGCTATGCTACTTATACAGCTGGAATTATTTTTATCGGATCAGCTTATTTTATAACCAACTGGATCTTGCCAGAAAATTTGGGTGTTTTTTGGGCCATCCTTTCCGGAGTTTTAGTCGGTATTGCAGTCGGATTATTATCCGAATGGTTTACTTCGGGGATAACGGTAAAAAAACTAGCCGATTCTTGCCAAACCGGGGCGGCCACGACTATTATCAGCGGGCTAGCGGTTGGAATGAGAAGCACGGCCTTGCCGATGCTGGCCATTTGCGCCGCCATTTTAATTTCGTATAAATTTGCTGGATTATATGGAATTGCCATTTCAGCCGTCGGCATGCTGGGGACGATTGGCATCATTATGTCGGTGGATGCTTACGGCCCGATTGCCGATAATGCCGGCGGGATAGCCACCATGTCACAGCTTCCGCCGGAAGTGCGCAAGATTACTGACCGTCTCGATTCGTTGGGGAATACCACTGCGGCCATTGGTAAAGGGTTTGCTATTGGTTCGGCCGCTTTAACCGCATTAGCTTTATTTGCTGCTTACACACAGACAGTAGGGATCCAAGTTATCAACTTATTAAGTGCCAAGGTGGTAGTGGGATTTTTCATCGGAGCGTTAATGCCCTTTATCTTTGCTTCTTGGACCATGCAAGCAGTGGGTCGTGCTGCCAATAAAATGGTGGAAGAGGTGCGCCGGCAATTTAGAGAAATAAAAGGGTTAATGGAGGGAAAGGCCAAACCAGAAATTAGCCGCTGTATCGATATCTCTACCAAAGCAGCACTGCAGGAAATGCTTCTTCCCGGTATTTCCGCCGTAGTAGTTCCAATTATCGTAGGATTAATCCTGGGCCCGACAGCCCTGGGCGGATTTTTAGCCGGGGCACTGGGCTGCGGTGTTTTATTAGCGATCATGATGGCCAATGCCGGCGGGGCCTGG
>JASEHX010000016.1 GCA_030018645.1 Candidatus Margulisiibacteriota bacterium
CTATTCTTACTTGTCCATTTCCGTCAATCAAATATTTATACGAGGTTAATTCGTTGAGCCCCAGCGGGCCCCGGGCGTGGAGCTTTTGGGTAGAAATGCCAATCTCGACCGCCATTTCTTCGGCAGATTCTCTGCTCGTGTCTTCAATTAATTAATTGGATCGCCCCCTCCGGAATGCCAACTGACGCGCAATATTATAGAGTTCCCTGCCTTTAGACATAGTGACACAGAATCAACGGTTACGTTTGGTCTAGCCTCGTAAATTATCCCAATGGCCCCCAGCTTTACCGCGGCACTTTTCAACTTTTTAACTTTTTCACTTACTTCTGACTGTGACATAGTGGGGGTATTATAGCATAGCCATTAAAGAGTTGGGGGAGTAATGTCAACCGGATCGGTAAAGTACTGCAGGGTGAGATTTTGCGTTTTGGTCTCGCCGCTGGCGACAGTAACCTCGGCCGAAGCCGAGTAATAAACGGAAGTTGCCAGGGTCAAAACCCAATAAGTTCCAGCCGGAACACTGGATAAAGTATATTTGCCGCTCGAATCGGAAAAATCCTGGATTGAGGTATTGGAGGCAAGATAAACTTTGATACTCTCGACCAAGTTGCCGGCCGAATCATAGACGGTTCCGGTTATCCAGCCGCTGGTCGTAACAGCAACGGCAGCAGAAGCCGTTTTGCCTTCGGCCGATGCAGTAATCGTTCCTGATCCTGCCTGCGATCCAGCAAAAAACAAGCCGGTAGAGCTGATTGTCCCAATCCCGCCGCTTACGCTCCAAGTAGGAGTTACGGAAACAATATTGCCCGCGTTATTATGGGCAACGGCAGAAAACAACTGGTCATCGTTAATTCCCACGGTCGCGCTGGTGGGAGAAATTGAGAGGGAAGCAACACTGTTGCTGCTGACATCCCCACAGCCGTAATGGCTAATAACTAACAACAAACAACTAACAACTAGAAAAGCACGGGCCTTCATTCCCCCACCAATTCCCCATTCCTCACCACAACCTTTCCCCCCACTATCGTCCACATAACTTTTCCCTGCAGTTTCCAGCCGGTGAAGGGCGTGTTTTTGCTTTTGGAAGCAAACTGGGAAGGATTAACCGTCCACTCGGCTTTGGGGTCAATGATGGTTATATCAGCAACAGAACCGGACTGAAGTGTTCCTTTTCCCAGTTTAAGTATCTTGGCGGGATTAATGGTTAACTTTTCTATCACTTGCATGATAGTCAATGCTTTGCCGGCAACTAATTTGGTTATAATTAATGCGACCGCGGTTTCAAGGCCAATTATACCGGAGGAAGCCTGGTTAAATTCTACGTCTTTTTCTTCAATGTTGTGCGGCGCGTGGTCGGTGGCAATGGCATCAATCGTCCCATCGGCCAAACCTTTGATAACGGCTTTAACATCTTTTTGGGTCTTTAGCGGAGGGTTAACCTTAGCATTTGTATCATATTCCCGGACAGCTTCTTCGGTTAAGCTAAAATAATGCGGGCAGGTTTCGCAGGTGACCGGGATGCCTTTTCTCTTGGCTTGGCGGATCAGGTCGACCGAGCGGGCAGAGGAAACGTGGGCAATATGCACCCGGCCAAATTTTTCGGCCATTAAAATATCGCGCGCCACCATAACTTCTTCGGCTAGAGACGGGATACCAGGCAAACCAATCTGGGTAGAAACCGCCCCCTCATTCATTGACCCTCCACTAGAAAGATTGGCGTCTTCGCAGTGGGAAATCAGCGGGACATCAAATTGGCTGGCATATTCTAAAGCGCGGCGCAGGACATCGGCGCGCATAATTGGTTTGCCGTCGTCGGAAAAGGCAACTGCCCCCTGCTCCAACATTAAGCCCATCTCGGAAAGGACTTCGCCTTTCAGCTCTTTAGTAACCGCTCCAATCGGATAAACATTAACCACCCCTTCGGCCTCCGCCCGACTGCGGACAAACTTAACTACCGCCAAATTATCAATTGGCGGATGAGTATTGGCCATACAACAGATAGAGGTAAAACCTCCCAGTGCCGCGGCTCTTGTCCCACTAGCAATCGTTTCTTTATCCGGCCTCCCCGGATCACGCAAGTGCACATGCATGTCGATCAACCCCGGGACAACCAGCATCCCCTTGGCATCAATTCTTCTTGCCCCTTGCCCCTTGACCCTTGACCCTATGCCCCTAACCTTCCCATCCTCAACCAACACATCACAAACCTTGTCCAATCCGCTTGCCGGATCAATCACTCTTCCGTTTTTAATTAATAATTTCCTCACTAGATTTTTATGCTCCTTCTTACTTGACTGATTATCGCCCCAATCCCCCGCGGATTGCGTTCTTTTTTGTGTGGGGATTTTTCTTCAATTTTTAAAGACCGCAAGGCCTGCATGGCCGCTCTTTGTTCCGATTCTTTTTTGTTCCTCCCTCTCCCTACCCCCAAAGTCCTGCCCTTTACCTTAACCTCCATCCAAAAGACCCGTCGGTGTTTTGGCCCGGTTTCCTTCACCACCCGGTAGCGCGGCAGTTCCCATTTCCTCTTCTGGGCATATTCTTGCAAAGCTGATTTGTAGTCGCGGATGAAGCCGCTGTGCGATGCCCGGCTGATCTCTTCAGAAAGGGCGCCCAAGATGAACTCGCGCGATTTGCCGATGCCGGAATCCAAAAAGATGGCCCCCAGCAGAGCTTCAAATACGTTAGCTAAATTGGACTTGCGGCGGGCGCCGCCGGTTTTTTTCTCGTTCTCCGACAGCAGTAAATAATCGCCGATGGAAAGGTCGCGCGCAATTTTCGAAAGGGTATCGTCGGAAATGACGCTGGCGCGGATTTTGGTAAGGCCGCCTTCGGCGCGCTCGGGAAATTTCAGATATAGATATTCGCTGACCACCAGTTTGAGCACGGCATCTCCCAAAAATTCCATCCTTTCGTTGTCGGGCAGTTTTTTTTCGTGGCCAAAAGAGCTGTGCGTGAAAGCTTGGTTTAATAGTTGTTTGCTGGTAAAAGCGGCGCCGATTTTTTTCTCGAGGGTTTCTAGTTGTTCCAGCCGCTGGGGCGAGATATGCTCCATTTGACAATACATTTTACATTACTTATAATCATTTATCAACTGTAAAGGGAGCTTTATGGGTATTCTCTCGCCGGTCATGAGCTACGTGGTAGATAAAGAACTGGGATTCCCTATCCCCTCTGAAAAAGAAAAGATCAATAAGGCCATCAAACGCTACCGCTACATCTTATCCCAGCATCCCGACCGGGCGGACGCGCCGGAAATTATGTTTGGGATTGCTGATCTTCTCGTCGGCCGCAATGAATCCGGCGATTATGCGGAAGCCACCAAGATTTATGATTCAATCCTGCACCGCAACCCGCCCGAGTATTTAAAAGCACGGGCATTGGTTGGAAAATCCGAACTAATGATCGGCTCCCCTGCCCACTTCAACGACGCCATCTCTTTATGCGAAAAAGCCCGGCACATCCTCAATAAAGACTATTCCGACTTTTTTGCCGCCAAGACGGTCGCGGTTGAATCCGAACTGCGCCTTTCCCGCCATGAAAAGGGCGATTGGGAAAAGGCGGTCAAATTAATTGGTGAATTGGTCCGCGAAAAACATGCCAATTGGTATTTTAAAGGCCGCGCCATTTTAACTAAGGCCGAAATATTGCTTTATAAAAAACCGCAAGATCTGCGCACGCCGCTCAAACTGATTGATGAATCGATCAAACAACTGCATTCCCGCCCAGACGATTATTTCACCAACAAAGGCAAAGTTTTGAAGGCCGAAATATTGATCCGCCGTGAAATCAAAGGCGATTTTGAAAGGGCGGAAAAACTACTGGTCGAAGTCGTCAAGATGAAATTTGCTTATAAAGACCTGATTGCCCGCGCTAAAATCGGTCTAGCCGATATTGCCAATCATCCTCGGGCTACCAAGCTGATCAGTGAAGTCCTGCAAATGGAAGGGTTGGATCCCTATTTGGTCGAAAAAGCGCGCAATGCCGAGCAAACCATGAAAGAACGAAAAAGGAAGAGAAAAAAGGACGAATGAGCTCTTCGCCAAAAACGATTGCCGAAAAAATCCTCTCGCTCCACTC
Source organism: Candidatus Margulisiibacteriota bacterium (assembly GCA_030018645.1). Classification (GTDB taxonomy): domain Bacteria; phylum Margulisbacteria; class WOR-1; order O2-12-FULL-45-9; family O2-12-FULL-45-9; genus JASEHX01. Next base: position 4,081 of record JASEHX010000016.1, read on the forward strand.
TGGAAAAGACGCCAAAGCCGGCGATATTGTCATTGCCGACCTTGATTTCTTGATTGGACAGGACGGGACCTCCGGCGTTGCGATTGATTCATTTAATAAATTAGGGGTAAACAAAGTTTTTGACCCCCACAAAATCGCCATTACTATCGACCACAGCTCCCCTTCCCCCAACCTGGGCGTTTCTGCCATCCACCAAAAGATTCGCGATTTTGCCGCCGCCCAGGGGATTAAACTCTACGATATCGGCTGCGGCGTCTGTCACCAAATTACACCCGAACAAGGCCATGCGGTGCCGGGCGATTTGATCATTGGCGCCGATTCGCACACCTGTACTTGCGGGGCCATCAACGTTTTTTCCACCGGCATTGGATCGACCGACTTAGCTGCCGGCTGGGCGTCAGGTAAGCTTTGGTTTAAAGTCCCGGAAACTTTCAAAGTTACCTACAAAGGAAAACTTCCCAAAGGCGTTTTTTCTAAAGATCTAATTTTAAGATTAATCGGCGATATTACCGCCGACGGAGCAACTTACATGGCCCTCGAAATCGGTGGACAAGCAATTTTAGATCTATCGGTTGATGCCCGCTTCACCATTGCAAACATGGCAATAGAATGCGGCGCCAAAGTCGGGATTATGCCAGCCGATAAAAAAGTAATGGATTGGGTTGAAAAGCATTCCAAGCGTTCACCTAAACCAGTTGAAGCTGATCCGGGAGCAATATATGCTAAGACCTTGGAGATTGATGTAGCCAAACTTGAACCTCAAATCGCTAAGCCGCATCAAGTTGATAATGTTTGTCCTATATCGCAAATTGGGGACGTGGCCATTCAACAAGGATTTATCGGCACTTGTACCAACGGGCGGTTGGAAGATTTCCAGATCGCCGCTAAAATTTTAAAAGGCAAAAAAGTCAAAGACGGCTGTCGCTTGATCATTGCCCCCGCATCAAAAGAAATTATGCTCGACATGATCAAGGACGGAACTTTTCAAACTTTGGTGGATGCTGGTGCCGTTCCAGTTACTCCCGGCTGCGGGCCGTGCGTGGGGACCCACAATGGTGTTCCATCCGACGGGGAAAATGTAATTTCAACCGCCAATCGTAACTTTAAAGGCCGGATGGGGAATCCCAATGCTTTTATTTACCTGGCTTCTCCTGCCACGGTGGCGGCTTCAGTGATCGAAGGCAAAATTGCGGATCCGAGGGATTCGAGATAAGAAGCCGCCCTTGAAAAGCTGGCTGATTTTTCTCGTCAAGAAGAAAAACTAGATTATTTCTCCTGCCCATAGCTGCGCTAAAAATTCTTTCCAAGGCAGGATCAAAATACCTGAGCTGGTTCGCGGAGTTGGATCGCAAGAAACAACGATCGCTCTCTTCGGTGTATATTCTTCCTTAAAAGCTTGTAAATTTTTTAAATGGTGGGAGACAGTTAATTCTACTCCTTTCACCTCCAAGGCTACTTCATGCTCTCCCAGAATAAAATCTACTTCCAATTGCGATGCTGTGCGCCAATAATGAATACTAAAATTTTTTCCCGAATAATGACTATAAGCAACCAATTCCTGGAAAATAAAATGTTCAAAGGCTTTTCCGAAAGATTCGCTTCCAGATTGGATCTGCCCGCGGCGAAGCAGGAAGTTGACAATACCAACATCAAAAAAATAAAATTTGGGCGCCAATAAAACCCGACGTTTTGGACGTTTTCGATAGGAATAAAGATACTTTCCTACCAACGAATCGACCAAAATTTGGAAATATTCTTTGGCGGTTGGGGAACTAACAATGCATTCGCGGGCAATGTTTGAATAATTGATTATCTCGCCATTGCTAAAAGCGGCCGCTTCTAAAAAATTGCCGAAAGCCGGAATGCTTCTAGCCGCAGCCTCAGCCGCAATTTCCAATTTTAAATATTCTCCCACATAAGCCTGTAAAAGCTGATTAACATTTTCCGCTAGATAATGCCGCGGGATCAAGCCATGGTTTAGCGCGCGCAGCAAGTCAAATCCTGGGATTTCTTGAGAAACCAAAGGGAATAATTCAAAACGCTGGGCTCTTCCACCCAATAGATTTCCTCCCTTCCGTTTTAGTTTGCGCGCGCTTGATCCGCATAAAATAAATTGGAAGCCATGGTTAACCATCAGCCATTGGACCTCATTCAATAACCGGGGGATTAATTGTACTTCATCAATGATCACTGGGCCCTTTGGGCGTTTTTGCAGTAAATCTTCGCGTAAAAGCTTTGGCCGCAAACTTAACCGCTCAAAGATATCTGATAATAAAAGATCATAATAAATCACTGATGGAAATAATTGATTTAATAGCGTGCTTTTACCGGTCTACCGAGCTCCCCAAAAAAAACAGCTTTCCTTTCCTAGGCCAACAAATTGCTGAATTCTGTGAAACATGCGAATATTCCTTAATATCAAGGCAAAATAACGGCTTTAAATATACATGACATATTAAAGCATATATTTAAATTTGTCAACTGCAAATTTTATGTTTGGGGGGATTATTTTTTCTTATCTGGTCCCTGTACTTCCAGCAAATTGGGGACTGCAACTTTAGGCATCATTTTTTCAATGGCGGGGACCTTGGGGATGGTTACCGTCGGAACAGTTTTATCGATAATTTTGTCTTTTATGTAAGAATCAACCTTAGGCGCACTGTTTTCTATCGCCGGATAAACCAACTTAATTATGTTATACGAAAGATTGACGATAAAGGATTCTTTCAAGAATTGCCGCCCTTCTCCTAAAATTGACCATTCGGAGATAAAACTGGTAACTAATCCAAACAAGATTAACGCACAGATAATAATCAGCAGGCTTTTAGTAGTTTTCAAAATGCCGCCAAAGTTCTTGACGAGGTAAATTAATATCAGCGCCCCGACAACGATATCAATCACATTAATCATCTTAACTCTTACCTCCCCCTCTCCCTCTGGGAGAGGGGGCTAGGGGGTGAGGGATATGCATTATCCCTTGCGCAGATCCTTTTTAAGCTTCTTTAATTTGGCTTTGATCCCAGGATATTTGAGGGCCAAGATTTGCGCCGCCAAGATGGCGGCATTCTTCGCCCCATCAATGGCCACCGTTGCCACCGGAACCCCCGGCGGCATTTGGACAATCGAGAATAGAGCATCGTGCCCGCCCAACCCCTGGGAATGGATGGGAATGCCGATCACCGGCAAAGTGGTGTGCCCGGCAATAACGCCCGGCAGAGCCGCTGCCATCCCTGCCGCGGCAATAATTAAATCGAATTTCTTTTCCGCGTCAGCGGCATATTTGGCTACTTGGTGGGGGGTGCGGTGGGCGGAGGCCACGGTTATTTCATAGGCAATGCCAAATTCTTGGAGCGCTTTTTCGGTTTTTTCTAAAATCGGCAGGTCTGATTTGCTCCCAGTAATGATACCTACTTTTGGCTGTTTCATGGCTCCTCCTTATTCAGGAGTTACGGTCATAATTAATTTGGCCTGCTCGGGATATTTGGCAATAAATAATAATTCTTCTTTGGTCAGCGGCTTTTGGGTGTGCACATTGGCATAACGCACCAGTTCTAGGATGCGCGCGGCTTCTTTGTCGTCTTTAAACTCCACTTCCAATTTGCCGTAAACATTGGCAAACCCTTTTATCCCGCTATACTCACCAACGGTAATCATGCGGCCGGATTCAACTAATTCTGGCTCTCCGCGGCCCAGTTCTTCGTAATCGTACAATTCATAATTGCGGCGGTTTTTTAATGCCCCGTCGGCATGGATGCCCGATTCGTGCGCGAAAGCATTCGACCCTACCCCAACTTGATTGACTGGCAGAGGAATGCCAAAAGCATAAGAAGCATATTTGGCAAATTGCCAAATTTTATTTAATTTAATATTATCGGGTAAAAGATTTAGATCTTTAAATCCGCTGGCATATTTGAGCGCCAGTAAGACCGATAATAAATCCGCATTCCCCGCCCTCTCCCCCATCCCGTTGACCGTTGTGTTAATGTACGCGTCTTGCCCGCCGTCTACAATCCCCTTGGCCCCCATCACCGAACAAGCCGCGGCCATTCCCAAATCATTGTGGCAATGGGTTTCGATCGGAATTTTGGCTTTTTGGGCAATGGTCTTTAATCTTTCGTAGATCGTGGCAGGATCGTCCGCCCCCAAAGTGTCGCAATAGCGGACCCGTTTTGCGCCGACCTCTTTGGCCGCCTGGGCAAATTCTACCAAGAAATTGAGGTCGGTCCGTGACGCGTCTTCCGCATTGACGCCGATTGTTTCCGCCCCCAGTTCATAGCCTGTTTTGACGGCTCTCTGCATATTTTCAATAATTTGTTTGGGGGAAAATTTGCCACTAAACTTGGCTTCTAACATAATTGCAGAGGTCGAAATAGACATGTTTAGGTGTTTGATCTTGGGGACCAATTTGTAAGCCAATTCAACGTCTTTGGTAATAGCACGGATCCAGCCTTCGAGCTTAATGGGGGTTAGCGCGCCCATTTCGGCTAATTGAAGATTGGCGTTCAGATAATTGACTTCGTGCTGGGTAAAGGGAAACCCAAATTCGGATTGATAAACCCCAATTTCGTTTAAGTACACATTGACAATCGTTTTCTCAAGTTTAGCGAGGCCAATGCGCGAAGTTTGTACTCCGTCGCGGTTGGTAACGTCGATGATATACACTCTAGGCATGAGGCAATTTCTCCTTTCGTTAAACTAAATTATAGCGCATTCCTAAATAACTTACAACTATGCTATACTCCCCATAACATGCCAAAATTGCTCGGTATCATTGGTTATCCCCTAGGCCACACGCTCTCCCCTGCTATGCACAACGCGGCTTTCAAGGCCTTGGGCCTTGATTTTGAATACCTTTCTTTTGAAGTCGCTCCTCCAAATTTGTCTGCCGCCATCAATGATTTGCGAGCTCGGCAAATTGTCGGTTTTAACATCACCGTTCCCCATAAGGAAACCATCATTCCTCTCTTGGACGATGTAACTAAATTGGCCAAAATTATCGGCGCCGTCAATACGGCAACATTACAGGACGGCCAATTAATTGGCTATAACACCGACGGCGAAGGGTTTATTGCTTCATTAAAAGAAGATGCCAAAGAAAGTCCGGCCGAAAAAAGGGTTGTTGTTTTAGGCGCGGGCGGCGCCAGTCGGGCGGTTTGCGTTATGCTGGCGGAAAACAAAGCCAAGAATATTGCCATTGCCGATATCGATGGAAAGAAAGCCGAGGCGCTGGCCAATTACGTTGGGTCATTGTTTAAAACAACTGTTTCTTTTGTCCCGCCCAATAGTCCGGTCTTGCAAACCATGCTCAACGCGGCCGATATTTTAATTAACACAACCCCCATCGGCCTGCATCCCAATGAGGAGCGGTCGCCTTTGGAAAATAATATTAAACTGCATCCGGGGCTTTTGGTCTATGACCTGGTCTACAATCCGTCAGAAACCAAACTTTTAAAGGACGCCAAAGCCGCCGGCTGCCGCACCTGTTCCGGATTAGGAATGCTGGTTCGCCAAGGGGCGCTGGCGTTTACCATTTGGACAGGCAAAGAAGCGCCCATTGCGGTGATGCGCCAAGCTGCCGAACAAGAACTGTTGCGTTAATCGACGCTTCCGTTGTCGATTTTTCGACGTTTTCCCGTTTTCCCTCCGAAATCATTGCTTGTGGACCTGGCAATAAACTTGCTGATTGGCCGATATGAGCAATTTGGTGCCGGTTGAAATCATAGAGAATAAGATTGTCATTATTAGAGGGCAGAAAGTGATGTTAGATCGTGATTTGGCAGAATTGTATGGAGTGGAAACAAAGTATTTAAACCGCCAAGTCAGGCGCAATCAAAAAAGATTTCCTCCCGAATTCATGTTTCAATTGTCTGAAAAAGAACGGGATGAACTGGTGACAATTTGGCACCGGTTCAATACCATGAAACACGCTTCTTCCCTGCCTTATGCTTTCACAGAATATGGCGCAGTAATGCTGGCAAGCATCCTTAACAGTGAAAGAGCCGTAAGGTTTAGCATCTACATCGTAAAGGCATTTATCAAGCTAAGGCAGGTCCTGGCAAATAATGAATTTATCGAAAAGAAACTCAATAAAATTGAAGGCAAAGTCAAAAAACATGGAGCTGAGATTCAATCATTAACAAGGGCCATTAAGTTTCTTTTATTGCCTCCCGAAAAGCCCAAAAGGCTGATGGGATTTAGAGTGGATAGAGACTAGATAATATGGCATATTTGACAGTTGAACCCATGCTCTGTTACCATCAAGCAAATAAGGCAGTGCGTTTATGGCGAAAAAATCAATAAAATTAGTAATAGTAGAATCGCCTTCTAAAGCGAATACGTTAAAAAAATTCCTGGGAGCTGGGTTTGCGGTTGAGGCCAGCGCCGGACACGTGCGCGATTTGCCGCCCAAATCCTTGGGGGTCAATATTGAAAAAGATTTTACCCCTACCTATAAAACCATCAAGGGCAAAGAAAAGATAATTAAGCACTTGCAGGATGCCGCCAAAAAAGCCAGCTTGATTTTGCTGGCGCCCGACCCTGACCGTGAAGGGGAAGCTATTGCCTGGCATCTTAAAACGGCGCTGGGCGACGGCAAAAACATTAAAAGAATTGAATTTCATGAGATTACCAAAGATGCGGTTACCAAAGCCGTTTCTCATCCGCGTGAAATTGACCTGGCCCGGGTAAATGCCCAGCAAGCCCGCCGCATCCTTGACCGCCTGGTGGGCTATAAGATCAGTCCTCTCCTTTGGCGGAAGGTCAGGAAAGGGCTCTCTGCCGGCCGGGTGCAGTCGGTTGCCGTGCGTCTAATCTGTGAGCGTGAAGAAGAAGTCAACAAATTTAAACCCCAAGAGTACTGGACCATCATCGCTTCACTTGCCAACCAAGAGAAAAGCGAGTTTTCTGCAAAACTAATTGCCAAAGGGGAAACCGCGCTGGGCGGCCGCCCGCAGGAAAAAGGCAAAGTTATCGGCAGCGAAAGCGAAGCCCAGCAAATTTTACAGGCATTGGATAGGGCGCGCTACCAAGTATCTCAAGTAGTCAAGAAAGAAATGCGCCGCTACCCTACCCCGCCCTTTATCACCAGCACCCTCCAGCAGGAAGCCGCCCGGAAACTAGGGTTTTCGGCCAAAAAAACCATGGTCATTGCCCAGAAATTATATGAAGGGATCGACATTAAAGGCAAAGGACGGCACGGTTTAATCACCTATATGCGCACCGATTCGGTCCGGATTGCCGTCGAAGCCGAAACCGCCGTTCGCCAGTACATTATTGATACTTTCGGCAAAGAGTCCCTCCCGCCCCAACCGATTAGATATAAGAAAAAGAAACAAGCCCAAGATGCCCACGAAGCCGTCCGGCCAACGCTGGTTTCCCGTTCGCCGGAAAACATTAAAAGTAGCTTAAGCCTTGATGAATTTAAATTGTATGAGTTAATTTGGAAACGTTTTGTAGCCTGCCAAATGGAAGCCGCCATTTTCGACCAAACCGCCGTAGATATCAAGGCGAATGACTGCACCTTTCGCGCTAATGGTTCCGTCATTAAATTTGAAGGTTTTTTAAAAGTCTATCTGGAAAGTGAGGACGAAGAAGAGCAAAAAGAAGCCGAGGGTTTACTGCCGGCCCTGCAAGAAAATGAAGACTTGGCCCTACAAAAGCTAACTCCGGAACAGCATTTTACCGAACCTCCAGCCCGTTATAATGAAGCGTCCCTGGTAAAAGAATTGGAAAAAAGAGGCATTGGCCGGCCGTCAACCTATGCCCCAATTATTGCCACTATCCAAGATCGCGGCTACGTTGAAAAAGAAGGCAAAGCCCTCAAGCCCACCGAAATTGGCAAAGTAACCAACGGGTTACTGGTCAAACATTTCCCGCAAATCCTGGATATCAAATTTACGGCGCACATGGAAGATGAGCTGGACGATATCGTTGCCAAAAAAATGGATTGGGTTGATACTTTAAAAGAATTTTATGACCCTTTCGCCAGGTCGCTGGCCGAAGCTGAAGTGAAAATGGAAAAAGTAAAAAAAGAAACGGCCACTAACGAAATTTGCCCTAAATGCGGAAAACCATTAATTATCCGAGGGGGACGCTACGGCGATTTCATTGCCTGCTCCGGCTATCCGAAATGCAAGTATACCAAACCCACCAAGGAAGATGAGATAAAAGTAAGCGAAGTTTGCGAGAAATGCGGGAAACCAATGATATTAAAACACAGCCGTTTCGGCAGTTTCCTGGCTTGCTCCGACTATCCCAAATGCAAAAACACCAAAACCATCATTAAGAAAGTGGGGGTGAAATGCCCAAAGTGCGGGGCCGAATTAACCGAACGGCGGACGCGCCGCGGAAAAATATTTTACGGCTGCAGCCGCTGGCCCAAATGCGATTTTGCTACCTGGCAAAAACCCCAACCCACCCCGCCGGAGGGAAGCAATGCTTAAATCATTTTTTACGCGCAATTTAAATATTAAATTTTGGGCTTTACTTTTGGCTGTTCTCTTATGGGCGGTTGCCCGCTTTTGGGGCGCCCGTTGAAATAAATCAGAATCATGCGAACCATTAAAGACCTAAAAGAAATGCGCGCTTTTTCCGAGCGCGCCAAAAACCACGGCAAAAAAATTGGTTTTGTCCCTACCATGGGCTCCCTGCACGAGGGGCATCTTTCCCTGGTGGCCGCTGCTAAAAGGAAGTCCGATATAGTTGTCGTCAGTATTTTTGTAAACCCTATGCAATTTGGTCCAAATGAGGACTTCAAACACTATCCCCGCCACCTGCGGCATGATATTAATCTTTTGAAAAATTTTGAGATTGATGCCCTTTTTCTTCCCGAGGCCAATAAGCTATATCCGGATAAATTTGCCGCGGCGGTTGAAGTCGGCGAACTAAGCAAAAAAATGTGCGGCAAATCACGCCCTGCCCATTTTCGCGGCGTAACAACCGTCCTTACCAAACTTTTTAATATCGTTGTCCCTGATCTGGCTTTCTTTGGTGAAAAAGATTACCAACAATTAATCATCGTCCGTCGTTTAGTGCAAGACCTTAATTTGCCGATTGAAATTATCAGCCAGCCCACCGTGCGCGATTTTGATGGATTGGCCCTTTCTTCGCGCAACAAGTTATTAAACGTTAAAGAAAGAAGATCAGCTACGATATTGCACAAGGCCTTATCCATGGCCAAAACCGAGATTGAAACCGGCGAACGCGATGTCAATAAAATCTTATTCCGTATGCGATCATTGATCGGCAGTGAGCCCACCGTGCGGCTGGATTATATCGTCATTGCCCATCCAGAAACCCTAGAGGATGTCAAAGCCATTAAAGGCAAATTGTTGATTGCCCTGGCCGCTTATGTTGGTACCACGCGGCTAATTGACAACCTCATGGTTGACGCCTAGCAAAATCCCATGGCAAAGGGTTTCAGTTTAATTGAAAGCTTGATTGTCATCGGGATTTTAGCAATATTGTTTTGCATTGGACTGCCGTCGTTGTCCCGCTTCCAAGGATCAGTCCTGCTGGAATCTTCTGCCAAATCAATTGCTTCTGAACTGCAATTTTCACAGAGCCAAGCACAGCTTCAGCATATTAGCCGCACTTTTTCTTCGGCTAATTTTCCACTACCTAAATCTATCGGCTATCAATCTCCGGCCTCCCTCACTTTTTCTCCTTCCGGTAATCCCCAAGTCGGCGGCAGCGGCTCTGTCACGCTTGTTAATGCACAGGGGAAAACCAAAAAGATAATCGTTTCTTCTCTAGGGAGGATCCGCATTGAATAGGGGGTTTACATTAATTGAACTGATCGCCTCCATAGCTGTTTTTCTTTGCATCATCACGGCCTTTAATTATTTAATGAAAACCGGCAAATCGGCGATGGCCGCGGCAGAACAGCAAAAACAGGCCGTATATCTTGCCATTGTAAAAATGGAAGAACTGCGGGGAGAAAGCTTTGCGGTAATCTCCGCCCAAAACGGCGCAGCCTTTGCAGACGGCAAAGGAAAAATATCGATTAGCCCGATAGCTATTGATCTTTTACAAGTCCAAGTGGATATAAAATGGGCAGAAGAAAAAAATCTAATTCAATTAATAACCTTACGGAGTGCATACTAGATGTTAGCGGGTGAGGGCAAAAAAGGTTTTAGTTTAGTTGAACTTATTCTATCCCTCTCGATTTTTGCCTTTTTGCTTGTCGCAATATTATACGCTTTAAGCGGGGAAATAAAATTTTGGAAAAGGGCAACTGATATTTGCCGCCAGGGCCAAATTGCCGATTTTGCTATCTCTAAAATTGTAGACGATATCCATTCTGCCTCGCAAATTCTTCCGCAATCGAGCGCATCCGTCTTGGCGCTTTCGGTTGAGGCCAACAGCATTGAATACTCGCTTTACAATCAGAAAGTGCGGCGCAAAACCAACAACAGCACTGCTTACTTAACCGATAGCGGAGAAATTACAAATCTTTCCTTTAACTATCCCAGAGATAAATTAGTAGTAGTAATGGCAGAAAACATTTCAACCGAAGCCGATCTTAGGAATTAACATGGCAAGCAAACATCCCGGCTACGCTTTAATCATGATAATTATTATCAGCTCCCTGCTTTTAACTCTAGCCGGATTATTTACCAAGCTGGTCTATAATAGTTTGGCGGGCGGCAATGCCGTTTACCTTAGCGCCCAAGCGTTTTACTTAGCCGAAGCCGGCATTGAAAAGGGTAAAGCCGAGCTGGCCAACAATTCTAATTGGTACACCGATCTGCCGCACGGTACCGAAGATGATTCCGATTGGCTTATTAATTCAGCTATTGGGCAAACGAACAATTTGGGCGGCGGCACATTTAAGATTATACGCGAGCAGGGAAAAATGCTATTATGCGCAGTAGGGAGCAAAGGGAAAGGGGTTTGCATCCAAAAGGTAAAATTCTCTATCGCGCCTTTGCGGATATTGAATTGGGGAAAAATATAAGGAGGAGCTATACATGTCAAATTATTTAATCGCCGGGGTTTCGATTCTTCTCGCTGTCACCGGCCAGTTGCTAATGAAAAAAGGAATGCTGCTTTTTGGTACTTTCCAGGTAACCAATCTTCTCTCCAAGGTTATTCCTATGTTTCTTAACCCTTATGTCTTTTTGGGCTTTGTTTGCTTTGGATTGAGTTCAATTTTTTGGCTGATAGTATTATCGCGCCTGGAAATAAGCTTGGTTTATCCTATGGTCAGCGTGGCATATGTCTTGGTAGCGATCGCTTCCTGGTTTTTCTTTAAAGAAAATTTAACCCTGGTGCGCTGGGCGGGGATTGCCGTTATTTTAATGGGGGTCTTTTTAATTTCGCGAAGCTAACGCCTAACCCTGACCGAACCCCTGCCCGTAAAACTTGGTAAAGTCCTCGGGCCGCATATTGTTGATAAAGTCCTTAAACTTGCGGGTTTCTTCTTCGTCTTTTTCGGCGTTTACCAGCTTTGCCTGCATCATGACCTGCTCCGATACCATAATCGGCATTCTGGTCCTGACCGCCAAAGCGATAGCGTCCGAAGGGCGGGCGTCAAAAGACAGCTTTTTCCCATCTTTTTCTACTTCAATATTGGCAAAAAAAGTGCCGTCGCGGATTTCGCTGATAAGAATGCGCTGGAAAATCCCGCCCATTTTTTCGATCGCGGTTTTTAGCAGGTCGTGGGTCATGGGCCGCGGCGGTTTTACCCCCTGCATTTCCATAGCAATGGATGCCGCTTCAAAAATGCCGATCCAAATGGGCAGGAAATTGATATCAGCGGTATCGCGCAGTAAGACCATAGGCGACATGTTTTTGGGATCAAACCCCAGTCCGCTGATTTGCAGTTCGATCATTTTCCGGTGAGTTTGGCCAAAAGCTTTTTAAAGTCATCACTGTGGTTGACCGCCAAGTCGGCCAGCATTTTGCGGTCAAGCAAAATATTTTGTTTTTTTAGCAGATTAATAAATTGGCTGTAGCGCAGTCCGGCTTCTTTCAGCGCCGCATTGATGCGGATAATCCAGAGGGAGCGCATGGTGCGTTTTTTGGTTTTGCGGTCAACCGTGGCATGCCGCATTGCCTTATAGACGGCCTGCTTTGCTCTTCTAAATTGGGTCCCCAGCGCGCCGCGGAATCCTTTGGCGCGGCGCAGCAGCTTTTTGCGTCTGCGGCGGGCAACAAATCCTCGTTTTACCCTAACCATGTTTAACCCCTCCCCGGCAGCATGCTTTTTACGCGAGCGGCATCCGCATCAGATACCATGCCCTCTTTCCCCAGCTGTCTTTTACTATTGGATTTTTTGGCCGCTAAAAGATGGCGCATGCCGGCATGCCGGCGCATTAGTTTTCCCTTTTTAGTGAACGAAAACCTTTTGGCGGCCGCTTTGCGTGTTTTAATTTTTGGCATTTTTATTTCACCTTAATTGGGAACAATAATAGCGATCAACAATTTCCCCAACAACCTCGGCGGCGATTCTACTTTCCCGATATCGGTAACCGCCGCTAATAATTTCTGCATTACGGCCCTGCCCAGCTCGGTATGCTGCATTTCCCGTCCGCGGAACTGCAGGGTAGCTTTCACTTTATTGTTCTTTTCCAAGCACTCGCGCGTTTTCTGGATGCGAACTGCCAGGTCGTGCTGGGCGATCTTGGCGGAAAGTTTTATTTCCTTCAGGACGCCGCCGCGCTGGGCTTTGCGCGCTTCTTTTTCGCGCTTGCTTTCCTCGTATTTTAATTTGCCGACATCGCTGATGCGGCAAACCGGGGGATTGGCATCGGGAGAGATAAGGATCAGGTCAAGCCCTCTTTCCCGGGCGGCGTTTAAGGCCGCGGGCAAAGGCATTACTCCAAGCTGTTTTCCTTCTTCGTCAATCACCCGGGCTTCCCGGGCACGAATGCGCTCGTTGATTATGAAATACCGAATGCCTATTTAACCCCCATTAGGTGCATTATATATTATTTAGGCCTTGTTGTCTATCTCTTTGCGGAGCAGGGCAACAAATTCAGCCAATTTTCTCTCGCCCATATCGCCGGCACTGCGGTGGCGCAGGGCTAAGGATTGATTTTGCATTTCCTTATCGCCCAAAATGACCATATAGGGGATTTTTTGCATTTGAGCGTCGCGGATTTTGGCGCCAATCTTTTCGCGGCTGTCATTAATTTCTACCCGGATGCCGGATTTGTTGAGTTCTTCGGCTAGAGTTTTAGCATATTCGTTGTGCCGATCGGCAAT
>JASEHX010000120.1 GCA_030018645.1 Candidatus Margulisiibacteriota bacterium
GGGTGGCCCCTTTTCAAGTGCCCCTAACTGGCCCCTTTTGGGTGCCCCATGACAATTAACATCGGCCATTCCCGGATTGAGGATAATTAGATAGATAATATGACTTTCGTAAAAGCTATCTTTGCAACACATCGAGGAAGAATGGAAGCCGCCGGGCTGAAATGAAATTATTCAAAGAAATTAAAAGCGCTGATATTTTTCATAAGAAAAGCATTCCTTTTCTTGGACATATGGCTTTTAACCTATAATGATTATGGGATATATCCCATACATCTATCCTGCATCTTTCCAAGCCGCACTCCTTCAGTAAATATACAACATATAGGTTGTAATATGTGCTGCATGCGCAATGCCCTTAACAACCGGCAAAACAAGGTCCTAAAAATTTTATCGGAAAAAGTCGATAATTTTTACCTTTCGGGCGGCACAGCCCTGGCGAAATACTATTTCCAGCATCGCAACTCAGAAGATCTAGATTTTTTTTAAATTGCCGCGCGGTAAAAAAACTAACTGCAAAGAAATGGACCTGCATATTAAAAAAGAGATTGATAAAATAATAGAAATGGTGATTGGCAAACTATGAAAAAGGATTGGCTTTGGGATCGAAAAACAACCTTAAAACAAGCCCAAGCAATATTACGCAATTCCCAGCATCCCAAATTTATCTCCCTGGCCGCGCTTCTGCTTTTGCGCAAGAATACGCCTAGAGAGATTTTTAAGCACTACGTATCACCGCACAATTTTTGCGAAAATTGGCCTAAAATAAAAAGATCTATGCAAAAAGATGCCTGGGGATCGCCGCGTGTACATTTTTGGCAAGCCATCTATGAAAAAGTGAAAGAAAATCTGAGTGAAAAAGGCATCATTATCAAGGCAAAACCGATGTATTTTACTGATGCTTTCTGCCTCGAAATCGGCCAAAAAATAAGACAAATTCGCCGCGCCGCGGGCTACACCCAGCACGCTCTTGCTAAGAAAATGAGAATTTCCCAGCAGATAATTTCGCGGATTGAAAAAGGAAAGCAAAACATTTCCATTGTTACCCTCCACAAAATTGCGGCCATTTTAAACGCAAAAATAGAAATCAAACCTCAAGTATGCTAATATAATCTACACCATGTTTCTAAAATCGCTCGTCCTGCGGGGGTTTAAGACCTTTGCTGACCTAGTTGAAATTGAATTTGATGATTATGCGCGCATTACCGCTATTGTCGGCCCCAACGGCTGCGGCAAAAGCAACGTCCTCGACGCCACCCGCTGGGTGCTGGGCGAAGACAACCCGCGCGAACTGCGCGTAGCTGGTCTCTCCGACATTATCTTTGCCGGAACAGTTGAAAGAAAATCCCTGTCCCTGGCCGAGGTTTCCCTGATTTTTGATAATTCCGCCGGCCGGATTGCCGTGCCGTTTACCGAAGTCAGCATCAAACGCCGCACTTTCCGCGACAGCGAAAGCGAATTTTTTATCAACAAAAACGCCTGCCGCCTGAAAGACATCAAAGACCTTTTGCGCGACACGGGCCTGGGGGAAGGGACTTATTCCATCATTACCCAAGGCCAGGTGGATGCGATTTTGTCCAGCAAAAGTGATGAACGGCGCTTGGTTTTTGAAGAAGCCGCCGGCATCAATAAATACAAATCGCGTAAAATTTCCGCCCAAAAAAAGCTTATTTCAGCCGAACAAAACATCCTGCGCATCAATGACCTGAAAATTGAAGTGGGCGAACAGCTCATCACCTTGGAAAGCCAGTCCAAAAAGGCCAAGGCCTACCTGGAGATTGGGTCCCAAGTCAAAGAAACCGAAATCGCCCTTTCTAAAAAACTGCTGAGCTCCATTTTCGAAAAGAAACAAACCCTGCAGGAAGAGTTGGACAAACTGCGGAAAGCCGCGGAAGAAAAGAAAGAAACTGAAGAAAAAGAAGTCAATGAAATACAATCCCTGCGCGAGCAAAACAAAACATTAGAAAATGAGATCGAAGAATTAGCCGTTAAAATAGAGGCCGAAAAAGACCGCCTGCGCGATATTGAGCTAGACCGCCGCTTTGCCGAAAGCGAAATCGCAAGAGAAGAAAAGCGTCTTGGCGACATTAGCCGCGAGGTGGAAGTGTTGCAAGAAAAAATCAGCCAGTTGGCCCATGAAATGGAGCAGGAAAGGAAAGGTTTTGACCGCGCCAGCGTCCCCTTTGGCGGTTTGGTCGCCGGCTTATTAGATGAACTGCAAAAAATTGTCGTCAGCCTATCTTCCTTGTTCACCTTGTTAGGCGGGAAGCCAATTTCTCTTTCCTTTGGCAGTTCGCTTGAAAAAGAAGAAACCTATAAAATGAAGCTGGAATTTATCAATGAAGAAATTAATAAGCTCAACGCCGAGAAAGAGAATACTCTTTATGGGGTCGGGGCCCATAAGGCCGAGATTGAGAACCTCAATGCCAAATTGAATGCGGGCGCCAGCCAGCAGAAATTACATGCGGAACTGTCCCAGAAAAAAAGCGCCAAAGAACAGGCGTATCAAAAGATGATTGATTTGGAAGAAAGGGTCCGCCAAGAGGATAAAGACGAGCGAAAATCGTTAGGCGAAGAAACCGCCATTGAAATTGCCCTGGCAAAACTGGAAAATGAAATGAATAATATTGTCGAAAAGCTTTCACTGGAATATAACTTGAGCGCTAAAGAAACCTTAGCCCACCCCGGCGAAATAGCCAACACAGCCAAGGCCAAAAAAGAAGTGGAAGAAGGCCGGGCCCGCCTGCGCGCCATGGAGCCAGTCAACCTTTTGGCGGTGGAAGAATTTGAACGGGCGAAAGAAAGGTTTTCCTTTATTGAAGCGCAATTGCAGGATTTAAGTTCTGCCCGTGAAAACCTGCAAATGCTCATAATTGAGCTTGACCAAAAGGCCGAACAAACTTTTTTGGAAACCATGAACCAGCTTTCGGTGATTTTTTCCGAAACCTTTGCCAAATTATTTGCCGGCGGTGAAGCCCAAATCACATTGGCGCCAGGCGCCCCTCCCTTGGAAGCCGAAATTGAAATTTCGGTGCGCCCGTCGGGCCGGAAGTGGCTGCCGCTTTCGCTCTTGTCCGGCGGCGAGAGGGCTTTGTCGGCCATTGCCATTTTGTTTTCCCTGCTTAAGATCCGGCCCAGCCCATTTTGCTTTTTGGATGAAGTAGACGCCGCTCTTGATGAAGCTAATATCGGGCGCTTTACGGAAATGTTAAGAGATTTTTCCAACCAATCGCAAATTATTGTCATCACTCACAACAAAAAAACCATGGCCGTGGCCGACACTATTTACGGGATAACCATGGAAGAACCCGGGGTATCAAAGGTTATCTCTATGAAGCTAACGCAAGAAATAGCTATCGCATGAAAGCCTTCATTTACCCCCTCTATCTATGCTCAACTTATGCCCTCCCCCTTAATAAGGGGGAGGGCTACACTTTATCCCTACTAGAGGGGGTAAAAAGGTGAGGTATTGTGTAATTC
>JASEHX010000121.1 GCA_030018645.1 Candidatus Margulisiibacteriota bacterium
TTTAGGGTAATTTAATCCGGGACATTTGGGGTGGTTTAATTCGGGACGTAACAGTATAATCTGTTAACTGGTTTCAATTTTAAATAATTTATTCTTGTCGAAAAATCTAGCCAGTTCGCCCATTATTCTGTCCAATCCCTTATTTCCCAGCGCGGAAATGACGATTGCGGGCTGATATTTTTCTAAGATAGTATTTGAAATCTTCTGCATGAGCTTGTCCGCTTTATTGAAAATGGTCAGTATTGGTTTGTCGGCACACTTTAGTTCCTCCAAGACGGTCATTACCGCCTTGATCTGATCTTCAAAATAAGGATGAGCGGCATCGACCACATGCAGGAGAAGGTCGGCTTCAATTACCTCTTCAAGAGTAGAATGGAAGGCCTCGACCAGTTGATGCGGCAGTTTTTGGATAAAGCCAACGGTATCAGTTAACACAATTTGCCGATTATTGGGCAGGTAAAGCTGGCGGGTGGTTGGGTCTAGCGTGGCAAATAATTGATCTTGCGTCAACACCTTAGCATCGGTTAAAACATTGAGCAATGTCGATTTGCCGGAGTTAGTGTATCCGACCAAAGCAACTGAAGGAATCTGGTTGCGGCGCCGGTTTTCGCGCCGGGCACTGCGTTCTTTGCGCACTTTTTCAATCTCTTTTTTGAGCAAGCTGATGCGCTTATTGATAATCCGTCGGTCGATCTCAATCTGTTTTTCGCCCACTTCGCGCAGGCCAATTCCTCCTCGCTGGCGGGATAAATGCTCCCACATGCCGGACAGCCGCGGGAGTTGATATTGCAATTTGGCCAATTCTACCTGGATTTTTCCTTCCCGGCTTTTGGCATGTTTGGCAAAAATATTGAGGATCAATTCAGTGCGGTCAACGATTTGAATATCTAAAGCTTCTTCTAAATTGCGTTCTTGGGCAGGAAGTATTTCGCTGTCGAAAATAAGCATAGTAGCAGAGGTGCCGGCCATTAAGGCCTTAATTTCCTCCAACTTGCCGGAACCAATGTAGTAAGTTAAGTCCGGCTTTTGCCTTTTTTGCTGGATTCTGCCGACTACAATAGCTCCCGCCGTGCTGGCTAGCCGCGCCAATTCAGCGAGAGATTCTTCAATGGGGATATGATTTTTAGAGGGCAAATCAACACCTGCGAGGATGGCCTTATCCGGTTCAAACATAGGTTGATTATAGCATGAACTTTTCATATCCCTCACCCACCAGGCTAAATATACGCACCCTCTCCCATCCTCCTTCGTCCTTCGGACTTCGGCGGACAGAGGGGGGGGAGAGGGTAGCCAAATTACCTTATTACCCCCTCGCCCTTTGGGAGAGGGGGTGCGAAAGATTCACTTTAGCGGGGGTGAGGGATATTGGCGTATTTTTCGTCTTGTGCTATAATGTGGGCGATGAGAATGTCACGGCTCCTAGTACCTACGCTCCGGGAGGATCCGTCAGAGGCGGAGATAATCTCACACAAATTGCTGCTGCGCGGCGGTTTCATCCGCAAAGTAGCCGCCGGCATTTACACCTTCTTACCCCTAGGCTTCAAAGTCCTGCAAAATGTTGCTCGCGTTATTCGTGAGGAAATGAACCGCTCCGGAGCGCAAGAAATTTTCATGCCGGTATTAATTCCATCCGAGCTTTGGCAGGAAACCGGCCGCTGGGATATTTACGGCAAAGAATTATTCCGGGTAACCGACCGCCATGAACGTTTGTTTTGCCTGGGGCCCACCCATGAAGAGGTTATCACTGATCTAGTTAGAACCTCTCTTCGCTCCTACAAACAACTGCCGATCAATTTATATCAGATCCAAACCAAATTTCGCGACGAAATTCGTCCCCGCTTCGGGCTTATGCGCGGCCGCGAGTTTATGATGAAGGACGCCTATAGTTTTCACACTTCGGAAGAAGACCTGGATAGAGAATATCGAGAAATGCACGAAACCTATTGCTGTATCTTTACCCGCCTGGGACTCGACTTCCGGGTGGTGGAAGCCGACCCGGGTTTGATTGGCGGCAATTTTTCGCAGGAATTTATGCTGCTGGCCGACAGCGGCGAGGAAGAAATTCTAGCTTGCCCCCAATGCCAGTTTGCCGTCAATTGGAAATCTTTTGCCAATGAAGGCGAGTCCTGCCCCAAGTGCCAGGGCGGGGCGCTGATAAAAAAACGGGGGATCGAAGTCGGGCATATTTTTAAATTGGGGACCAAGTATTCAGAAAAAATGAAATGTGTATATCTTGATGAGAACAACCAGGAAAAGTCCATGATTATGGGCTGCTACGGCATTGGGGTGGGCAGAACGGCCCAGGCCGCCATTGAACAAAAACATGATGAGAACGGTATTATTTGGCCCCTGCCGCTGGCCCCTTTTAAAGCGGCCATTCTTCCGGTAGATTGTGCCGATAAAGAACAAATGGCAGTAGCAGAGAAAATTTATCAATCCGCCCTGGGAAATAATTTGGAAGTAGTTTTGGATGATCGCCCCGATCGGGTTGGAACGCGGTTAAAAGATATTGATCTGATTGGTATTCCTTTCAAGGTTATTATTGGCCCAAGGGGACTTAAGGAGGGGAAGGTAGAAATAAAAGGGCGGGCGAGCGGTAAAACTGATTTGGTCCCTATTCTTGATTGCAATGATATACTGTCTAAACTTATTTCCGGCCAGAGTTAGTTTTCATGAAAGTTAAATCAAAAAAAATTAAACTGCAAACCAAAGGCAAGGACCAAGTTGTCAATGTTACCGATGAGGTCAAACAAGCCGTTGCGGATGCCGGCGTCAAGGAAGGGATCGTTACCGTTTTTATCTACGGCTCCACAGCTTCGGTTACCACTATCGAATATGAGCCCGGCTTGGTCAAAGACATCCGCAATTTAGACGAGAAATTGGTGCCGTCCAACGCTTCCTATTCCCACGACCAAACCTGGGGCGACGGCAATGGTTACGCGCATTTAAGGGCGTCGCTAATTGGTCCGTCGCTAACTGTACCGATTGCTGAAGGGGTGATGACGCTGGGGACCTGGCAGCAAATTGTAGTCATTGACCATGATAATCGATCACGGAGCCGGGAAGTTATAATCCAAATAGTAGGGGAGTAAAAATATATGTGCGGAATTTTCGCAGTATCCGGCAAAGAAAATATGCTTGATGATTTGTTTTTGGGAACGTTTTATCTCCAGCACCGCGGCCAACAGTACTGCGGCCTTTCTACCTGGGCGGGAGACGGCATTAAGATCCGCACCCATCGCGGTTTGGTCCGGGAATCATTTACTAATGATCTTGCCGGCCTGGAAGGGACAATGGGAATTGGGCACGCTTCCTTGAAAGACCGCCAACCCATCAAACTGGATTCAAAAATGGGCGAGTTTACCATTTGTTTTGAGGGAAATATTATCAATCGGGAAGAACTGACCAACGAATTGAAAAAACAAGGTCATTCTTTCTATTCTGGTTCTGATATCGA
>JASEHX010000122.1 GCA_030018645.1 Candidatus Margulisiibacteriota bacterium
TTTTTTTGTCTTCTCCCGTGCTATAATTAGGGCATGAGAAACTTTTATCGTTATTATCCCTCATCCGCTGGCGCGATGGATTTCCCCCTTCTCCCAGAGGGAGAAGGTATCTTTCGCTTCTTTACAATATTACCCTCTCCCTTTGGGAGAGGGTGCAAATGTTTAGCTAGGTGGGTGAGGGCTTTTGTTTTATTCTTGTTTCTTGTTATCTTTCTGTTTGGTTGCGCTCCTTCTAAGCAAGCCGGCGGGGAGCGGGTGGTAGAGATGTGGGTTATGCCCAATTCGCTGGAGCCGGTGGGCGATTTGGAACGCGTTTTGAAGCCTTTTGAAGCCAAGACCGGCATTAAAGTAAAAATTACTTCAGTTGACTGGGGTGCCGCTTGGTCAAAGATCACCACTGCCGCCACTTCCGGCGATGTGCCGGATTTGGTCCAACTAGGATCAACCTGGGTGTCCGCCATTGCCGGCATGGGAGCGTTGGAAACTTTATCGCCGGAAGCAATCGCTTCTGTCGGCGGGGCCAAGGCCTTTGTTCCGGTGGCCTGGAGCACTTGCGGTGTAGAAAAGTCCGGAAAAATCTCCGCTATCCCCTGGATAGTAGATGCCCGCGCCCTTTACCTGCGCACTGATGCCTTAAAATTAACCGGCCTTGGCGCCAAGGACATGGACAGTTGGGATTCCTTTAAGGTCTCACTGAAAAAACTGTTTGATAAGGACATTGTTATTGAAGATCAGCCCATGGCGCCATTGGGCATCTCCGGCAAAAATGATTGGAATGTTATCCACTCTTTGGCTCCTTGGATTTGGATGGCGGGCGGCGATTTCTTGGCGGCTGACCGCAAGACCTGCATCCTGGACAGTAAAGAAGTGTTTGCTGGAATTGCCTATTACATTAGCTTGGTCAGGGATAATTATGTCCCGATTGAATACTTAGAGCTCAATACCGCCCAAGTTAGCGGCAATTTCAACAGCGGCGCCTGCGCCATGTATTTTGACGGGCCGTATGAAGTAAAAACTTTAACCCGTCCGGCTTCAGAAGGCGGTGCGCAGGGATCGCTTGCTTCCAAGAATTTTGGGGTGGTCGGCTACCCCAAGGGGCCCAAGGGGCGCTATACCTTTGTCGGCGGATCAAATCTAGCTATTTGTAAACTGGGGAAGCATAAGTCCGATGCTTTGGCCGTCATTAAATACCTAACCTCCAAACCAGCTCAAGTAGAATACGCCAAAGCCAGCGGGTTTTTGCCGGCCAAGCTCGATGCTTTTTCTGATCCTTATTTTGCCAATGATCCCAATCGCAAAGTGTTTAAAGATGCTGTCTTCTACGGCAAAACTTACCCGGCAATTCCCTCGTGGGGATTGCTTGAGCCGGTCCTCACCCGCCGCTTCGGCATCATGTGGGACTACGTCACTTCCGGCAACCAATACAACCCCGAAAAAATCAAGGAACAATTACGGCTAGCTAAAAAAGAGGTCGAGCAAATCTTAGCCCAGCAATAACATGTGCGGAATATTTGGCTACATCGGCAATAAAGAAGCCGTCCCTTTCATTCTCGAGGGATTAAAGAAGCTCGAGTACCGCGGGTATGATTCCGCCGGCATTGCCACCCTTCACAAAGGCAATGTTTTCATTTCCAAGTGCGCCGGCAAAATTGCCGACCTGGAAACTCTCTTAGCCCAAAAGCCAATTAGCGGAGCTATCGGCATCGGCCATACCCGCTGGGCTACCCACGGCCGTCCTTCTGACATCAATTCGCATCCCCACGACGACTGCCGGGGAAAAATTGTGGTGGTCCACAACGGCATCATTGAAAATTATCTTGAACTGCGCCGCGAGCTGGCCGATAAAGGGCATAAGTTCAAATCCACTACCGATACCGAGGTCCTGGCGCATCTAATTGAAGATAACATGAACGGCAGTTTGCTGCAATCGGTTTCCCGAGCCTTGTCTTTAGTCCGCGGATCTTACGCCCTGGCCGTCATCTCCGAACATGAACCGGAAAAAATTATCGTGGCCCGCCAGGGCAGTCCGCTGATCGTCGGTTACGGCGAAGAAGAAACTTTTATTTCCTCCGATATCCCGGCCATGTTGAAATACACCGGCCGCACCATCCAGTTGGACAATGGCGAGGTCGGTGAAGTCGTCCCCAAAAAAGCCAAGTTCTATTCCCTGCATGGGAAACCAGTTGCTAAAAAAATTGAACTGATTTCCTGGGATCCTGAATCGGCCGAAAAGGGCGGCTACTCCCACTTCATGCTCAAGGAAATCCACGAACAACCCAATGCCATCCGCAAGACCATTGAAGGGCGAGTTGAGGCCGAAAGCCACAAGATCCATTTTGACGAACTAAACCTTTCCGATGAGGAAATCAGGAAAATCAACCGGGTGGTCTTTACCGCCTGCGGCACTTCCTGGCATGCCGGGCTGGTGGGCGAATATTTATTTGAGCAATATGCCAAAATACCGGCCGAAGTAGAATATGCCGCCGAGTTCCGCTACCGCCAGCCGATTATCGATGAAAATACTCTGGTTATTGCTATTACCCAATCAGGCGAAACGGCTGATACGCTCGGCGCCGTTTGGGAAGCCAAAGCGCAAAATGCCAAAGTGATTGCCATTTGCAATGTAGTCGGATCTTCCATTGCCCGCGACGCGCACGGTGTGGTCTACACCAATGCCGGCCCGGAAATCGGCGTGGCCTCCACCAAGGCCTTTACTACCCAATTGACGGTTATTTATCTTTTGGCCGTCCTCTTTGGCAAACGAAAAGGGATTATCAGTGACGCGCAGGCTGCCAAACTGATCAACGATCTGATTGAGGTTCCTTCTAAAATCGAATCCATCTTATACCGTGAAAAAGAGATTGAACAAATTGCCCATAGCATGAAAGACGCAACTAACGCCTTATATCTAGGAAGGGGTAAGGGGTTTCCCATTGCCCTGGAAGGCGCCTTAAAGCTCAAAGAAGTTTCCTACATCCATGCCGAGGGGTATCCTGCCGCTGAAATGAAGCACGGCCCTATTGCTTTGATTGATCAGCATATGCCGGTAGTGGTTTTGGCCTTAGCCGGCAGCCGTTATGAGAAAATCCTAGGGAATGTTGAGGAAGTAAAGGCCCGCGGCGGAAATGTGATTGCCGTTGCTACCGAAAACGACGTCTTAATTACTGAAAAGGCCGATAAGATTATTTATATCCCTCAATGTTCCGAAGCTATTTCGCCTCTTTTGGCCGTCATCCCGCTTCAACTGCTGGCCTATTACATTGCCGTTAAACGCGGCTGTCATGTCGACCAGCCCCGCAATTTGGCCAAATCGGTCACGGTTGAATAGGCCATTGATGAAAAAGCTGGTTATCCTTTTGTCTGGTTTTCTTTTCTGCAGTATCGTTTTTGCCGCCGCCGAACCGGAGGGGGCCGCCAGTTATCATTTGGCGCTAGCTAAAGGAGGAAA
>JASEHX010000123.1 GCA_030018645.1 Candidatus Margulisiibacteriota bacterium
GGCGTTTAATTCTTTAGAGAAGAAATAGGCAAATCCAGCCCCAATCAAAACATAAGGAGTAACCGTTGTAACATTTCCCCAAGTAGCCGAGGATAAACTTCCGAGCAGCCAGAAATATATGATCTGCAGGTTGCTGGAGATAATAATAATTAAAGACAAGATAGCAGAGGCAAAGGCCGACAGCGCAACTCCGGCTAAAATCAAGGTTTCCGGTGCCGCCCGGCCAGCCACTTGCGATAGTTTATAGACGATAAAAACGGCCACCAGTGCGAAGATAAAAGCAGTGGCGGGCACCGAACTCATGCCCAAGATCACAAACTGCGCTCCAATGGCAATTGAAATGGCCGCACCCACCGCGCCGCCAGCTGAAATTCCTAAAATATAAGGATCGGCTAAAGGATTACGCAAAACCCCTTGCAAAATAACTCCAGAGATAGAAAGCAGTATCCCAACTAGCACCGCTAAAATAACCCGCGGCAAGCGGATTTGCCATAAAATTTCGCTAGAAAGAAGCTGTGCGGGGGACATTAGAACTGAACCCAGGAAGAAGGAAACCAGCATGGTAAGAAGAAGTATTCCCAGCAGCCCTAACAAAACCCATTTTTCTTCTTTTTTGCTCAATTTGCGCGCCATTACACTTTTATTTTACTGGAAAGAGAGAAAAAAGACAATGCCCCTTCCATCGCCATGGGCTGAACAAGAGTAAATTATGCTACAATTAATGTGAGGAGTCCGGCTTGCCAAAAGGCTGGACGGAAAGATGAATAAACTGTCATTAGATCAAATGGATTCGGGACAAAGCGGCATTGTGGAAGCCATCAACGGCGGTCAAGGAACAGTTCGCCGCTTAGAGGCACTGGGTCTTAAAGTTGGCAAAAGAATAACCAAGATAAGTTCAATGATCATGCGCGGGCCGATAACCATCCGGGTTGGAGGGACACAAATCGCCATTGGCTGCGGCCTGGCCGAAAAAATAATGGTAGCCATAAAATGAAAAAAATCCTTTTAATGGGCAACCCCAACGTCGGGAAAAGTGTTTTCTTCTCTCGGTTGACCGATATCCATGTCCTCTCTTCCAATTTCCCGGGGACAACGGTTGAGTTTACCCGCGGACACATGCTGATCAATGGCGAAAAAGTTGAGGTAATCGACGTCCCAGGAACCTACACATTAGAGCCAACCTGTAAAGCCGAAGAAGTGGCTTGTGAAATGCTAAAAGCAGAAACCAAACCAGCAATTCATGAAGGGGATGTCATTGTTAATATTATTGACGCAACCAATCTCGAAAGGAACCTTTATCTAACCCTTGAGCTGATGGAGCAAGAAATCCCGGTTATTATCGCGTTAAACTTTTGGGATGAAGCCAGGCATTACGGCATCCATATTGATATTGAAAAACTTGCGCAATGGCTGGGGGTGCCGGTTGTCCCCACCGTCGCCATAACCGGTGAGGGGTTTGCCAAACTTATTGCCGAAATATCCCGCTCCCGTTCTCCGCAGGTCCGCAAACATACCAAGGAAGAGCGCTGGAAAGATATCGGCAAGATTATCAGTGAAGCACAGCGGATCGAGCACCGCCACCATACGCCGCTTGAGATTTTACAGGATTTATCGATTAAACCTGCCACCGGCCTGCCAATCGCCGCTTTGGTGGCCTATTTATCTTTTAAAATAATCCGACTTATCGGGGAAGGGCTTATTGGCTATGTTTTCGAACCATTTTTTGAAAATTTCTACACCCCGCTGATAATGAAGCTAAGCCAGCTAATGGGCTCATCCGGATTTTGGCATGACATCATCGTCGGTAAATTAATCGACGGCAAAATTGATTATTTTCAATCATTTGGGATGCTTACTACCGGCATTTTCATAGAGGTAGGGGCCGTCCTCCCTTATGTTTTTGCCTTTTATGTTGTCCTTGGCCTTTTAGAAGATTTTGGCTATCTGCCAAGATTAGCCGTTTTGCTGGATAACCTCATGCACAAGATTGGCCTGCACGGGTTTGCCATTATCCCTACCCTGCTTAGCTTTGGCTGTAATGTTCCCGGCATAATGGCCACCAGGGTGCTGGAAAGCCGGCGGGAAAGGTTTATCGCTTCAACCTTAATCTCAATCGGGATACCCTGCGCCGCCCTGCAAGCAATGACGATTGGGATCCTGGGAAAATACGGCGGCGGCCCGATTGCAATTGTCTATGGGACATTATTCTGCACTTGGCTGGTCCTGGGATTGATTTTGAACAAAGCTTTGCCGGGTTTTAGCCCGGAACTGCTGCTTGAAATCCCCCCCTATCGTCTACCGCCTTTAAAGATTTACTGGAAAAAACTGTGGTGGCGGACAAAGGGATTCTTGCGGGAAGCATTCCCAATCGTATTGCTTGGCGTACTAGCAGTAAATATTCTTACGGTCATTGGTATTTTTGATTTAATAACGCGGATATGCGCACCGGTAATCAGCGGCCTGCTGGGTTTACCCAAAGAGGCCGTGGCGGCCATTGTTATCGGTTTTTTGAGAAAGGATGTGGCAATCGGCATGCTGGTCCCGCTGGGGCTTTCCGTAAAGCAGTTGATCGTTGCCTGCCTGGTGCTCTCGATGTTTTTTCCCTGCGTCGCAACTTTTCTTGTTCTCTTAAAAGAATTGGGCTGGAAAGATTTGCTATGGTCTACTCTGATAATGATTATTACCGCGCTGTTGGTCGGGGGCTTGGCCAATTTATTGCTATCTATGCGCCTCTAATTGCGGATATTCGCTCCCCCGCACCCCGCGAAAAGTATGATTAAGCCAAAAATTCAATAATTCTCCGCCAAAAGTTCATAATATGTTTGAGGATGAGCACAAGCTGGACATTCTCTTGGAACCTCTTTGCCTTCATGAATATAGCCACAATTTCGACATTTCCATTTCACGACTGTGTCCTTCTTAAAAACTTTACCTTCTTTTATATTCTGCAACAACTTACGATAACGCTTTTCATGTTGTTCTTCAACTTCGGCAATTTCCTTAAACTGAACCGCAATTTCTTCAAACCCTTCTTGACGCGCTGCTTCTTCTGCTTCTTTGTAAAGTCTTGTCCATTCTAAATTTTCTCCCGCAGCAGACGCTTCCAGGTTAACGGCCGTATCCCCAATTACGCCTGCCGGATAAGCAGCCGTTATCTCGACATCCCCACCTTCCAGCAGCTTAAAAAACCGCTTGGCATGCTCCTTTTCATTATCCGCCGTTTCTAAAAATATAGCCGCTATCTGCTCATATCCTTCTTTCCTTGCTTGCGAAGCAAAATAGGTATAGCGATTCCTGGCCTGGGATTCTCCAGCAAAAGATGCTAATAAATTCTTCTCGGTTTTGGTTCCTTTTATGCTCTTCATGGTTTATTTCCCCCTCGTATAATATTTTCAGGAACCTGCGACTGAAGTCGCGGTTCCTTT
>JASEHX010000124.1 GCA_030018645.1 Candidatus Margulisiibacteriota bacterium
CCAAATAATTAGGCCGGATTAGCAGATTTTAGGTGGGGTATGAATAATGCGGGGATTGCCTCCTTCGACATACCTAAACTAATGCAAGGGACCAGAGAAGTTTTATGGCATGCTTGGGTATTAGACTTTTTCCGCATGATCGATGAAGTCAACCGTATGGCGCCAGAAACTACTGCTATTTTAATGCAAGCGGTCGACCGCCGGCGTGTATCCTACGGTGGTCAAACCATGGATATGCCCTTTGGCCCAGTCTATGCTACCGCCAACTACTTTGATGCCGGCAACTTTGAAATGACCCGCCCCTTTTTAGACCGCTTTGGCATCTCGGTTACGGCTGAAGGATTAAATCCGCAGGACCTGGAATTAATATTAATGCCTCCCACCGAGCTTGACCGTAGTTCTTATGCAATTGACCATGCAGGAAGGGAACAAAGTTTTGCTGAAATCCATTCGATGGCGGTAAGCAAAGAAGCGCTGGCTATTTTAAAGCATCTTGCCTCCGGCCTTTCTTCCTGCCAGCGGGCAGGAAGTAGCTGGAGCGATAAACATAAAAGCCGTTTTGGCAGTCAGCGGCCGGCCTGTGATAAAGACAGCTGCAGTTTTATCCCTGCTAGGGTAGCTTGTTCGCAAATTAATGAGCAAGGGATCACCAGCCGCGGATTACTGGCACTGCGCGATTATTCCCGCGCCCTGGCCTGGTTCCTGGGCAAAGAAATGGTTGACGCAGAGATCATGCGCATTGCCTTTGCCCTCACCATGTCGCACCGCCTCTCCCCCACGCGTATTGCCATGAACGGCGGGGAAAGCGCCACAGAAGCAACTATTGGCCGTTCGCTCTTTGCCCGGCAAACCTTTGATTTCCCTTTCCATCTTTGGGATATGGGAGCGCAAGCTTATGCGGCCCAGGAAAATATTTACGTTGGTCTTAACCAATTATACAAGGATGTAGCTGATGGCACTAAAACTCCGGATGCTCTACAGGCTCAAAGCCAAACCTTGATCACGCAAGTCGATGCTATGGAAGACCCGGCTAAATGGGACATTTTAAAAAGCTTGCATCAACTGCGGCAATTAATTCGGGCAAACCAGGGGTAGTTTTATGCCAATTATCACCTCAATAACCGGACTGGCCATCCACGAAGTCCATTTTGGGCGTTTTCCAGCTATTAAGGTTAGAACGGCCTGGGATGCGGCTTGCAAATTTTGGGGTATTTTTGGGTTTACGGCTCCCCGCGTTAACCGCAGTATTCGCGATGGCGGGGGAATCCATGACACCAATCTAGCTTATTTACAGTTTGCCGAAAAAAGGGTCACTGCCAATCTACACCGGCTGGAGCAGGCCGGCCTGCTCGACCTTTTACCGGCCGTATTTATTCATGAACTGGGACATAAATTTATCCCCGGCGACCTGAAAACCTTACTGCTGATTGACCATTCCGTCCAGCAGGTCATTGCCGACCAAAAAGCTGCCCATCATATCGGCAGTTTATTTATGGATATGGTAATCAACACCGATGCCCACCGGCGGGGCGACAAGGAAATTCCCCAGCTTTATTCCCGAATGTGGAAAAAGCAAACTGATCCAGTTATTCAAATCTTGGGAAGGGCTTATGAGCGGCTCTTTCAAAGCCAGGACACTTCTCGCGTTTATGCCGACAGCATTATCCCAGCTTCTCTTGCGCCTGATTTACTGATAGCGGCAGATAAGATAGTTGAAATTATCCGCGCTTCCCGCCGCCATAACTGGCTGGAAAAAGCCCGCGCTTTCGCGGAAGTATTACTGCCCTATATCCCGAAAATGGACGCGTCGGTTATTTATGTTATTTCTGATACCCGGCCGGAAGATTTTTCGCCGCCAGGCAAAAATCCCATCCCGCCCAAGGGTAAAGCCAACCGCAGGGATCTGGAAAAAAGATTGGGCGGAGTAGTTTATGATCTGGGTAAAGATAAAAAACCCTGCGACGTGGGCCAATTTATTAACTTCCTGCACGACTGCCAGATTAATCTTCCGCCGGACGAAGTTTTGATCTGGTTTTACCGTGACTTAATCGGCGGTAAGGTCATTAAAGTCCCGGAAGTTTCTGTAGCTTCCGGCAGTCTTTACCCCTTTGCTCCCGCCACTTGGCGGCCAAGCGACCCCCCGCATCAGCTTGATATTTCATTAAGTTTAAGTACGGGAGGGGTTTTGCTCCCTGGCATTACTACCAAGAAATGGCAATTTAAAGGAGGCGAGCATCTAAGCATGGGGAAAGATTGCCCGGGCTGCGATTTATGGATTGACTGCAGCGGTTCTATGCCTGACCCGGCAAAGGTTGTCAGCCAGCCAGTAGCCGCCGCCATGATAATTGCAAAATCATTTTTGGAAACCGGCAAAGCGGTGCGCGCTATCGCCTGGTCCGGGACACAAGCAGGGGCTCCCAAATTCGAGTCGACCGCTGGTTTTACGCGCGACGAAGATGAAATTGACCGCGTTCTTATCAATCATCAAGCGAAAGGTTGGACTGTTTTGCCAGTGGCTGAATTTGAAGCGCCTTATTTTGTTTCCGGCAAAGAAAAATATATTGTCATGATTACTGATCTTGGGATTCAAAACCTGGAGGAAGGGGTATTAAAGCGTTTGCGCGCTATTTATGAAAAGAGTGTGGGAGGGACTATTTTTCTGATCGGTGACAGTTCCCAAACAATTGCCGCTCAAGCTTCTTTGCGGGAGATTGGTTTTGCTGTTGTCCCGATCGATGACATTGCACAATTGGAACAGCACGCGTTGGTTCTGACCAGGCGTCTATTTGAAGCGCGGCTAGAGGCATAATATGACTTTCGTAAAAACTATCTTTGCAACACATCGAGGACAAATGGAAGCCGCCGGGCTGGTGCGCAGGACCACGCCGGCTCCTTTGCCGAAAAATGTCGCTCACCTTGCCCCTTGCGCTGTCCAAGCTAGAATTGCTTTGCAAGCTAGCCCTCCCGTTATCGCCGCTTCTCCTTTGCAAATCCTGTTTGACGTTACTCTTCCCACAATAGAGGTATTTCTAATTGAAGTTGGTGAAGAAAAAGCCGAACAAATCGTTTCTACCCTCTGTTCTCATGGGCAAAGCATGATTGCCCGACATGGCATTGACGGCACTAGAGCACACCTCGAAGAACTCTTCCATGATTTGCTTGATTATAAAACAATCTTGGGAGAAGACAGGGGAATTGATCGCATCATTACTGCCTATCGACAAGCTGATTTTGAAAATAGTCCGGCTGATTACTTAAAACTTAAGTTGGGAAAGAAAATCCAATCGGTTTCTGTTGATGATCAAGGAAGGATTTCTCTTAAATTAAACACTGCTACAACC